>CAZBHY010000083.1:5763-6757 GCA_964491705.1 uncultured Planctomycetales bacterium | reverse complement strand
TTGGAAGGTCGGCTGCATATGCTGTCGGTCAACAATCTATTTTCACTCGCAGATGGCCGACCGATCGTTTCTCCGACGCAGGATATGGTTTTGGGTCTTTATTATACGACCAAAGACTCTGGCAAAGAACCAGTGCGGACATTTTTTGGGCGGGAAGAAGTTCTGGCAGCCTATAGTGATGGCGATCTTAAACTTCATGATGCGATCCGTTTGCGTTTGGATCGGCCGTTGTGGGGCAATGAAAAACCGTCGCTGGTGATTGCAGATGATCAGTTGATTGATGACGAGAAAAAAGAGCAGAAAGCGCTCGCGTCAGTGGGCAAAGCTCAGATTATTGAGACAACAGTCGGCCGTGTTCTTTTTAATGAGATTCTTTCGAAAGAGTATGGCTTTGTCAATGCGTTGTTAGACAAGAAAACGATCGGGGCTGTGATTGCGGATTGTTATAAGCGTTTTGGTCAGGATATGACCGTGAAGTTGTTGGATCGCATGAAGGAGTTCGGGTTTATTGCGTCGACCGAGGCGGGAATTTCTATTTCCTTGACAGATTTGACCAGTCCGGAAGATAAGGGAAAATATATTGACCGATCAAAACAGGATGTCTTTAAGGTTGAAGAGCAGTATCGTCGCGGGATTATCACAGGACGTGAGCGGTATAATAAAATTATTGATATTTGGACGCATACGACGGAAATATTGTCAGATCTAGTGTTTAAAAAGATGGATCCATTTAATCCTGTGTTTATCATGGCCGATTCTGGCGCGCGTGGGTCTCGTTTACAAATTCGTCAGTTGTCGGGGATGCGCGGCTTGATGGCAAAACCATCGGGGGAAATTATTGAAAATCCTATTACGGCGAGTTTTCGTGAAGGGTTAACGGTATTGGAGTATTTTATTTCGACGCATGGCGCGCGCAAAGGTTTGGCGGATACGGCGCTGAAGACCGCAGATGCTGGATATTTAACGCGTCGTCTGGTGGATGTCGCCCAGGAAG
>CAZBHY010000083.1:0-5753 GCA_964491705.1 uncultured Planctomycetales bacterium | reverse complement strand
GTTCAACGGGATCACTGTTTCGGCCATCGTCGAGGGAGAGGAGCTTGTTGTCAGCCTGAAAGAACGGATTATTGGCCGGGTTGCCTTGGACAATATCGTGGATGTCATTACGGATCAGGTGGTCGTTCGTTCTGGCGAAGAGATTACGGAAGAGAAGGCCGCGATGATTGAGCAGCTGGGCATTGAAAAAGTGCGTATTCGGAGTGTCTTGACGTGTGAATCTGAGCGAGGGGTTTGTGTGCGTTGCTATGGGCGCAATATGGCGAATCAGCGTATGGTTGAGGTGGGCGAGGCCGTTGGTGTCATTGCGGCGCAGAGCATCGGAGAGCCTGGAACGCAGTTGACCATGAGGACGTTCCACATTGGTGGTACCGCCAGCCGTGCTGTTGAGCAGTCGCATTATCAGGCGAAGCATGACGGTCTTATTAAATATCATCAGTTGCGTGTTGTTCAGCGCAACATGGAATTTGTCGTCTTGAACCGGAATGGGTCGGTCAGTATCAATAATGAATTCGGACGAGAGTTTGAACGTTATCAGATTCCGCAAGGGGCCACGTTGAAATTTCCGGATGATGGCGCAGTTAAAAAAGACGACATTTTTGTCACTTGGGACCCGTATACGATTCCGATTATCACGGAGGTCAAGGGGAAGGTGAATTCTGAAGACATCATTCATGATGTCACCGTTCAAGAAGAGCAGAATGCTATTACGGGGATTACAGAGCGGGTGGTTATTGATCACAAGCCGAATTATCATCCACAGATTATTATTACGGATGAAAAAAATGAAGTGGTTGGCATCTATTCCATACCTGTCGGGGCGCATATCCTTGTTGGTGAAAAGAGTGATGTGCGGGCGGGAGATCTGATTGCAAAGATTCCGCGTGGTTTGGGAAAGACTCGGGATATTACAGGAGGTCTTCCTCGGGTTGCGGAGCTTTTTGAAGCGCGCCGTCCGAAGGATCCGGCGGTCATTAGCGAGATTGATGGTGTTGCTGAATTTGGCGAAGATAAAAAAGGAACACGGACGATTATTGTTCGCAGTGAAACAGGGATGACCAAGGAATATGCCATCCCACATGGAAAGCATCCGATGGTTTATAAAAACGATCGGGTTTTTGCTGGTCAGCAGTTGACGGATGGCCCGGTTGTCCCGCATGATATTTTACGTGTTTCTGGGGACAAAGTGCTCCAAGAATATCTGCTGAATGAAGTGCAGGAAGTGTATCGCCTCCAGGGGGTTCGCATCAATGATAAACACATTGAGTTGATTATCGCACAGATGCTTAAAAAGGTTCGCATTGATGAGCCGGGAGACTCTCCTTTTCTCGCCGGAGAACAGGTTGACCGAGCGCATTTCAAGAAAGTGACCGAGGAGTTGATTCGCAAGAAAAAGAAACCGGCGAAAGCGACGCCGTTGCTATTGGGCATCACCAAGGTTTCGTTGACGACGGATAGCTTTATTTCCTCTGCCAGCTTCCAGGAGACAACAAGGGTGTTGACAGATGCAGCATCAAGTGGTAAAATTGACCTTTTACATGGACTGAAGGAGAACGTAATCGTCGGGCATTTGATACCGGCGGGCACGGGATTAAAATATTATTCAAATATAGAAATGGTGAAATATGCCGACGATACAGCAGTTAATACGAACAAGCCGCAGACAGAAGAAGGCCAAAAGTAAATCACCGGCCTTAAACGAATGTCCTCAAAAGAGGGGCGTTTGTCTTCAGGTGAAGACCATGACTCCGAAAAAGCCGAACTCGGCTTTGCGGAAAATTACCAGGGTTCGGTTGTCGAATCGGGTTGAGGTCACGTCTTATATTCCGGGGGAAGGGCATAATCTTCAGGAGCATTCGATTGTTCTTGTTCGCGGTGGGCGAGTAAAAGACTTACCGGGCGTTCGTTATCATATTGTTCGTGGAACTCTGGATTCGGCGGGCGTGGATAAGCGCAAGCGATCCCGTTCAAAATATGGTACAAAGAGGGCAAAATAATGCGTAGACGCAGAGCAGAAAAGCGGAGTGTGGCGTCCGATCCGAAATATCATAGTCAACTTGTTGCGAAATTTATCAATTGTCTGATGACAGAGGGTAAAAAAACAGTTGCAGAAAACATTGTCTATCGTGCGATTGATATTCTTCAGGAGCGGACACAGGAAGATGGTGGGCTGAAAGTGTTTACCAAGGCAATTGAGAATGTTCGTCCTCGTCTGGAGCTAAAGGCGCGGAGGGTCGGCGGTTCGACTTATCAGGTTCCCATTGAGGTTGCTCCTGATCGGGCAAATTCGTTAGCAATGCGTTGGGTTCGGGATTTTGCGCGTAAGAAAAAAGGCAAACCTATGGAAATTAAGCTTGCTGAGGAATTGCTCGCTGCGTATAAATCAGAAGGTCCGGCGATTAAAAAACGGGACGAAACGCATAAGATGGCTGAGGCCAATAAAGCCTTTGCCCATTTGCGCTGGTAGTTCTTCATATTAAAGCATGATTGCAAAAATGAGAATAAAATATGGCAGATAAAACACCATTGAAAGATGTCAGGAATATAGGGATTATCGCGCACATTGATGCGGGTAAGACGACGACCACGGAGCGTATTCTGTATTATACGGGTGCCATTCATAAAATGGGGACCGTTGATCAAGGGAATGCGGTGATGGATTGGATGGAACAGGAGCAGGAACGGGGGATCACGATCACATCCGCGAATACGACCACGTATTGGAAAGGCAAGAAGATTAATATTATTGACACCCCCGGACACGTTGATTTTACGGTTGAGGTTGAGCGTTCTTTGAAAGTTTTGGATGGTGCGGTGGTTGTTTTATGTGCGACGAGCGGGGTTCAATCTCAGACGGAAACGGTGTGGCGTCAGGCTGATCGTTATAAAGTTCCTAGATTCTTTTTTATTAATAAAATTGATCGCATGGGCGCGGATTATTTTCGGGTTATCGGCGAGATCCATGATCGTTTGGGGTGTAATGCGGCGGCTGTTCAGGTGCCGGATGGCGCGGAAGATGCTTTTACGGGGCTGGTGGATTTGATTGAGTGGGACTATTTGACGTGGGGTGATGACACGGGAATGAAATTGCAGCGTGGGCCGATTCCGGATCATATGATGGAAAAGGCAAAACATTATCGGCATCTGATGCTGGAGCGGCTGGCAGAGGCGGATGATGGCATTATGGAAAAATTTTTGGAAGAGGCCGATATCCCTGCGGCGGAAATTCATCAAGCTATTCGTAAGGGTGTCATTAACAATACGTTTTTACCTGTCTTTACTGGAACGTCATTGCGTAATCGCGGCGTTCAGCCTGTTTTAGATGGTGTGGCCAATTACTTGCCGTCTCCTCTTGATGTTCCCCCTATCGTCGGGAAAAAATCCGGAACCGATGAAGAAGTCGTCCGCAAGGCGGATGCCAATGAACCTTTGGCAGCATTGGTTTTTAAGGTGGCGTCTGATCCATATGTTGGGAAGCTATTCTATACGCGCATTTATTCCGGAACACTGACCAGCGGTTCCACCGTCTACAATTCAACACAAGATGCCAAAGAGCGTATTTCGAAGATTGTGGTCATGCATTCCAATAAGCAGACGATTGTGGAAAAGGCTGAAGCCGGCGAAATTATCGCCTTGGTTGGTTTGAAGAGCAGTAAATCCGGCGACACGATTTGTGATGATCCAAAGCACCCCATTGTTTTAGAAAATATGAAGATTCCTGAGCCGGTTGTCTCTATGGCAATTGAGCCAAATACGAAGGCGGATCAGGATAAGCTGGGGTTGATTATCCGTAAATTTTTGGATGAAGATCCGTCGCTGTTATGTAAATATGATGAAGAAACAGGCCAGACAATTTTATCGGGCATGGGCGAGCTTCATTTGGAAATTATTATTGATCGTATGAAGCGTGAACATAATTTGGATTGTAATATTGGACGTCCCCAGGTTGCCTACCGTGAAGCCATTACTCAAAAAGTGACAAATATTGTTGGAAAGTTTATTTCCCAAACCGGTGGTCGTGGGCAGTATGGCCATTGTGTGATCGATATGGAACCCAATAGTCAGGAAAATAAGGGCAAGGGTATTATTTTTATTAATAAAATCAAAGGGGGCAATATTCCCAGAGAATATATTGCCCCGATTGAAAAGGGAATTCGCAATGCTGCCTTGACCGGAATTTTGGCGGGCTATCCGGTGACAGATTTTACGGTGACCTTGGTCGATGGTTCTTATCACGAAGTTGACTCCAGTGAGTTGGCGTTTCAGATGGCCGGCCGAATTGCATTTCAAGAGGGCATGCGTAAAGGTTCTCCGGTATTTTTGGAACCCGTGATGGATTTAGAGGTAACAGTCCCGGAAGAATTTATGGGTACGGTCATTGGTGATTTAAATACGCGGCGTGCGAAAATTGTTGAATTAGGGAACCGCGGCATTTTAAAAAATGCACGCGTTGAAGTTCCGCTGGCAGAAATGTTTAATTATGCGAATGCCTTACGTTCATTGACTCAGGGCCGAGCATCATTTTCTATGGAGCCGGCATTTTACGCCGAGGTTCCGAATTATATCGGCGATCAAATAAAAGGTGCTAGACAAGACGAAAAAAAACGCTAAAATATTGGCACTTTTAATAATTAATCGTATTGAAAAATTCTCTAATTGAAGGAGGAGGCGAGTCATGGCTAAAGAAAAATTTGTAAGAAATAAACCACACTTGAATATCGGTACGATTGGCCACGTTGATCACGGGAAGACGACTTTGAGCGCGGCCATAACAACTGTTTTAAGCAAAAAAGGTTTGGCGTCTATTCGCAGTTATGATTCGATTGATAATGCTCCTGAAGAAAGAGAGCGCGGTGTTACGATTAATATTTCGCATTTGGAGTATGAAACGAATAAGCGTCATTATGCCCATATCGATTGCCCTGGACACGCCGACTATATTAAGAATATGATCACGGGTGCTGCTCAGATGGATGGTGCAATCTTGGTGGTGTCCGCTGCCGACGGCCCTATGCCTCAAACACGCGAACATATTCTTTTAGCGCGTCAGGTGAATGTTCCTCGCTTGGTGATCTTTATGAACAAATGTGATCAGGTTGAAGATGCCGAGTTATTAGAGTTGGTGGAGATGGAAGTGCGTGAATTATTGACCAAGTATAATTTTGATGGTGACAATACGCCTATTATCAAAGGAAGCGCTCTGGAAGCGTTGAATGATCCTACTGATGAAGCGAAGATCAAGCCGATTCTTGATTTGATGGATGCGGTTGATGCGTGGGTTCCTCAGCCGGAGCGTGAGTTGGATAAACCGTTTTCGATGGCGGTTGAGGATGTTTTTTCGATTTCCGGACGCGGAACTGTTGCGACAGGCCGTATTGAACGTGGCCGGGTCAAAGTCGGGGAAGAAGTTGATATTGTGGGTATGAATGAGAAGGTTGCTCAAACGGTGGTGACTGGTGTTGAGATGTTTCGCAAAGAATTGGATGAGGGGCAGGCTGGTGATAACGTTGGTCTGCTGCTTCGTGGTGTGGATAAAGATGCGATTCAGCGTGGTCAGGTTTTAGCGGCCAAAGGATCTATTAAACCGCACAAGAAATTTAAAGCGTCTGTTTATGTCTTAAGCAAAGAAGAAGGTGGTCGGCATACGCCATTTTTTAAAGGCTATCGTCCTCAATTTTACTTCCGAACAACAGACGTTACTGGTACGGCGAATCTTCCGGATGGGGTTGAGATGTGCATGCCGGGCGACAAAG
>CAZBHY010000082.1:3615-6858 GCA_964491705.1 uncultured Planctomycetales bacterium | reverse complement strand
TTCGGGATATCGCTATCGACCTAGACGACATCTTTCAGCGGCAGAACGCATTTCTGAGATATCTTAGACTGAAGCTTCACAGAGACCCCGGATCGGATGACAAGGACTTTGTTACCGCCATCATCGCCGGGTTGGAGCGAGGTGATTTGGCTCTCATCGAGCCTTTCATTAAGACAGAAGCCAGACAGGATGTGTTTGGCGTTCTGGACGAAGGGTTCGTACAGTCAATGGGCCGGATCTTCGCCGAAGCACTCGTCAAGGCCAATGCACAGGGTCTTTCGGGCGATACAGCGAGGATTATACCGCTGGATATGCTGGATAATGTATTTTCCGGGATGGAAGAAGGGACAGAAAACAATAGAAAAATTGCACGGTTGCTTCTGGAGTTGCGTATATGGGCCGCTCGAAGATATCCCGACATTTCTTCGATGAAAAACGATTTGTCCACCAGTCATTTATCCCGGGACGTCCTGGAGGCGGCTTCCAGCGGGGACTTGCTCGGCGCCTTGGCCCGTATTCATCAGGAGCGTCGTGCAATCAAGGACGATATTCTGCTTCAAAGGGAGCTTGACGTCACGAAAGACATTTATGTCAAGAGACACATTGCCATCGATGCGTGGGGGTTTCTTACGGCTGGATTTTACGGGTATTATCAGGAAAAGAAGTTCGATGAGTTTTACTTGGACAAAAGGTACGAACTTTTTGAGGACAAGTTATTTGACGATCTTTATCGGGGGCTTTATTCCGAAATCATAGAGTCCATCAAGGAGTCGACTCATGCGTCACGGAAGCAAAAAGAGGGTCTGCAGGAAGGGGCGATTGAAGACATAAACAGAGTAGTAGAAATGCTCATTATGATGCTTAATAAGATTGAATTGCAGGGTCTCGCCACGCTGAAGCTAAGAGAGATCCGCGACGTTTTAAAGACGCGCACCCTTTCTCTGAGTCAGCTGTTCAATGTTTTGGGTGAGCTGGAGGAGGAACATGCCTGGTTGTTTGATTTCTTCAATTTTACGTTCAATGAAATACCGCTCAAAGTTGCGCAAAGCATAGGACGAGAAAATCTCAGTATGGGCTATCGTTCCGTCCCCGGTAGCGAGATGGATGACAGGCAGTTCTATATGTTTGTGCAGGAAAAACTGATTGGCGATCTTCGCGCGGAAAACACGGTCATTGATCTCCTGGAAAGGTATGTCACGAGTGCAAAGGAAGCGGTCCAGGCTTGTGTAGAAATAAGCGAAGACCTTGAAGTGATCAGGAAAGAAAATCCCGTGCTTCTGTCCGTAGATTTCACACAAACAGATGCCAATGTGTCGGCTGTTGAAATGGGAGGCAAAGGGTATGCGTTGCATAAATATACGCCAATTGCCAACGTTCCCGCATGGGAGTGTTTCACCACAGATATGTATCGGCATCCAGAGTTCTGGAAGCGGGATGGTGCACGGCATGATGAGTTTGTAGAGATGGTTGTTGATGGTATACTCAAGATTGAAGAGAAAACAGAGAAACTGTTTCCCTTTGTACTTGATTCAACGCCGGCTGACCTGCGTGAAAGGATTCTTGCTCACCGCAGCAAACGCGATTCTTTCGGGAGGGGGGATTTTCTTCTTTTATCCGTACGCGGAGGCTCCTACATAAGCATGCCCGGTCAACTGGAAACAGTTGTTGACGTGCCTATGAATGACCGGATAGCGCAACAGATGATCGCGTTTGGACATGATCCTCGTTTTGTGTACGACACTTATCGAAGCTTTTTATCGAGTTATGGGGAGGCGGTTGCGTGTTTGGACAAAGGGCGCTTCTCGGACATTATTGACCAATTAAAGATGCAAATAGCGAATAGAATTGGGATGGAGGATCCGGAGAAATTCCTTATTAAGGAATTTGAGGAAGAGGACTTCTTGGAACTTCTGCGCTTGATGAAGAAGGAATTTCAGGGCAGGGGTATCAATGTCGATGAGGAAACGTCAGATCCGTTGGCGGTCCTCTTGACATGCATAGAGTCCGTCTTTGAATCGTGGGAAAACGATCTGGCTATCCGATATCGTCAGAGATTCAACGTCTCCTATCGTTGGGGGACGGCTTGCACGATACAGCAGATGGTTTTTGGTAATTTAAATTCCGATTCGGGGACGGCCGTTGTTTTTTCAAGGGACCCCTCAACAGGCGCGCGCGTCCCCACCGGGAACTACAAGTCACGGGCCCAGGGCCCAACTCTCGTTGGCGGTGAGACGGGGGATGCCTTTGCCATCAGCAGAATTGAAGAGACCGAAGGTGTAAATTCTCTTGAGGGCGAGTATCCAAGGCGCTACAACCAGGTGGCAGAACTGTGCGAAGAGTTGGATGTTAAGGAAGGGAAACCGCAGGACATTGAAGCAACGATTGTTTCTGATGGTGGTGTTGTAACCTACCTGCTTCAAACCCGGGCGGCGCCATTGGCCCCTGAGATGGTCCAGCGCGATCTTTTGGTGGATGCAGGAGAGTCCCCTTTTGCCAGAGGAGTGGCGGCCTCGGGCAGTGGGATGGTGGCACGGATTCTGGATGGCAGTCATATCGGCCTGGACGCGTTGGAAACGGATGTCCTTGATCTTCGTCGGGTTATGGATGAACGAGGAGAACAAGATCTCGGCATCGTCCTTATTTTTGATTATGTTCCTCCTGAGGAGGCCTTAAAAATTTCCTTTAAGGGCGTGGATGGATTGTTGTCCAAGGCAGTAACCTCCAATCACGCCTCATTGACAGCCCGCAGGCTTGGCAAGACGTATGTTGGTGCCATCGGGGAACTTTATTATGATGATGAGAATAAGGTCTGGGTTTTGGGTGGACGAAGACTGGCGGAAGGAATCGAAGGCGACATTATCAGTATGGACGGACAATCTCCACGGCTCTCAAAAATGAGCGGACATATTTACATGAAACGACTGGATGTTAAGATTTCCGAAAATAGGAGGTTGACGGCTCGCTCAGCCGGAGGTGGCAATGCATCTTCGCCTATTGTCACTGCCACGGATGATCATGTGACGCCAGCGCTGCATCGACTGTTGGTTAAGGACGTGAGACGGATTATCGTTCAATACAGAAGGGAAGACAATGATGCTGAAGATTTTCCTGACCAGGACGCCTCTTCACCGATTTCTGACCCGGCCAAGCCACGCGCACAACATTCTGCTGCAGATGTTGTTGCGCGTCTTAATGAGTTAAAAGTCCGCGGCTTTGCCGGGTTAACGATTGTGCGAGATAGTG
>CAZBHY010000082.1:0-3605 GCA_964491705.1 uncultured Planctomycetales bacterium | reverse complement strand
CACGCCGCAATGGGTTAGCGATGTCTTGGCGTATTATGCCGCCATTCATGATCAGGTCCGTCGAGATCGATTACAGCAGTTGATTCAATCAGGACATTTGCTATTAAGTCCTCCAGAAATCAAAGAAGAGATTTATGATGGTGCCAATTTAGATAATTTTTATATTATTAATTTGTTTGATAATTCCAATCCTGCCGCCACGTTAATTCATGAACTCAATGATATGTCTCATGAATACAACTGCGTTGCGGAAGATGTCTTCATCGCGTGGCAGGCTATTCAGGCTCAGAGCACTCAAACTGATTCTCAACGACACACCAGCGGGCAGGCAGAGCGTGCTGTGATTGCAATTCGCAGTCTCGCGCACGGGCGGCGTATTTTTGACATCTCCAACCAGGTGACGATTTTAGTCGGGGCCTTGGCGTTAGCCGCAGAGCAGGCGGCTGAAGCCGAAACATATCATGCGATCAAATCCGCATCGAATGACCTCAGGGCACAATTTTATAACATTCATATTGCCGTTGATCTGTTTTCCAAACTTCCTCTTGAGATTCAGATGAGCAGGAAGGTCAGTCAGAGTCATTTGGATGCGATTCGCCGATATGCCAGAGCGGCGCAGAGTTATCGAAATACCATTGCGAAATACACTGTTTCTGATTTTGAACAGCCTTTGGAAACATTGAATCGTATTGTCAGGATCATCGAATCTGGTTTTCATTTTTCTGAGCGCTCAATTAACCGGTCGCTGGTTGATTTGCAAGAGATCATTCGGACCATCACGCAGAAATATCAGAAAGATGTTGAGATTATTTTAGACACGCATTCGCCGACATTATTGCGCCTTGATACGATGTCGACGGTCATTGCCATTGCGAATGTTCTTGAAAATGCTCTTTATTGGACTCGTCAACGGCAAGAGACGATGAAAGAGCCGGCGCGTATTCGAATGACGGTTCATTCGAACGGCGAAGATACAGTGAGGCTGGCCATTGAGGATAACGGCGGGGGCATTGTCCCGGAGTATTTATGCCAGGATGAACATAGCAAGAGGCAGACAATATTTAATTTGAACGCGACTCAACGCCCGAACGGGACAGGGCTTGGATTGGCGGAAACGTTGCATGTGATCAGGGATATGGGCGGGACCGTCACAGCAGAAAATAAAAATGGGGGCGCGGAGTTCGTCATTGACCTGCCGGTTGAAAAAAACGGGATGCGTCATCTACCACTGGAGCTTGTTTTAAAGAACGTTGATCGCCAGGGGATTGTTTTAGCTCCGAGTAAGGATCAGGAAGATTGGATATTAAACACGGCAGGATTTCTTTTGGATGACGGAAGGCAGGTCCTCTTGTTCCGCCGATCCATGAGACGGGATCCTGGCAGCGATCCAAAGACATCTCTTTATCGATCAGAGATTGGCTGCGCTATTTATGATCCCAAGGCCGGCCATGTTGATGTTATTGATCGCCAGATGTTAACGCCTGATAATGTCAAAGGGGATGACGCGGGACGCATTGTTGCCGTAGAAGATCCCCGGGTCATTGAGCATGACGGCAGGATCTATATTTATGCCACGATTGTCAGGGGTGATGGGCGGTATTATTCAGCGGTCGCATCGCATGATAAGAAAGAGCTGATATCGGCTATCGAGAAGAGGCAGACCGATTGGAATTGGTCGGAATTCAAGCGGCTGATCGCGGACGGGCCATGCGCAGATCAGAACATTAAAAATTTTGTTCCGTTTGGAACCGATATGCGTGATCGGCATTATGCGTTGTATCGACCGGATGAATTAGAGCGATCGACTATGCGTATCGCGATATCGCATAATGGAATGAGCGGCCCTTGGTCCGATGATGGCTTGTATTGTGTGAGCAATCACCCTGGCATCGCATGGATGGGAGCATCGACGTTTATTTCTGGTCCTGAAAATGTGATACGTCGGCTCCCATACCGATTGATGCTGTGTCATCAGGCTGTGGGAGATCCTTCGATTCATTTCAAGTATTATGATCTTCGCGTGATCATTGCGGATGAAAATGATCCTCGCCACGCATATATTTCCGATCCGATCCTTGTTCCTGATTTAGACCATCCTGAAGAGATGTACGGTTGGATTGACGGAGCGATTTATAGCTGCTTTGCCTGGATCAAAAATTATGATCCGGTTGCACATGACCTGACGTTGGGGATTTATTACAGTGGGGCAGATGCACGCGTGTTGTTGGCTGATGTGACGATTCATATTCGGGAAAAAGTTCTAGAGGCATCGTCTCCCGTTGAGAGCGGCGATGAGACATGGCAGAAGATTCGTGTAGAAAATGGACAGCTGTTTTTGAAAAATTTAGCGCATCTGAATCAAGGGCATGCATATCAGGCTTCTTTGCTTGAGCAATTATCTCAACAGGTTGATCGGGTGTTAGGGTCACACTTGATTGGGCGATATATAACGACAGATGGGACATTGGATCATGTGCGCATTGCTGAGGACGCGCAGGAAGTTTTTGATGATTTTAATGATTTCATGAAAAAATTTCCGCAATGCGTCTTGGTAGAAACATACCAACAACTGGCACAGAACAAAACAAAGGGAGAATATGACCTGTATCAGCTCGTTGCGACAGCATTGACTAAATCGATTGTGGCGATTGACTTAATGTCTGATGTTAAGAATGCGACAAGAGAAGATTCGGGTTTACAAAAGCTTATTCAGGACGGTATCGCTGTTATTCTTTATCTGTCCAATATGCCGATTCATGATGAAGCAGGCGATGCATTGTATGACCATGGTGACACGAAGGAAAATTTTTCGTCCTCGCCGATTGATCAGGATCGCCTTATTCAAGATGTCAACGCTATTTGGCAGCAGGCGTGCGATCAATCTGCTCAGAGAAAGAGAATGTCTCAAGAGGATCTCAGCGCAGCATTGAAAGAATCTGACATAGCCGCCCATGAGTTTTTGAGATGGCATTTGGCGCACGGCATTGCGGGTTGGCTTGGTTCGTCGCATGCGAATGTTAAGAGGGTTTGGGTCTTTGGGAGTACAGCATATTCAGAAAGCGGTGTTCGACCAACATCAGATATAGATCTTTTGATTGAAGTCGAAGCTCAAAGTGCTGTTGACTTCATCCAGGATCTGATGGCACAGGTCAATATTCATGTGACAGCGCTTTTTAATGATGCGGTTGCTGGTTCCGGGATACATCTGGAAGAGCTGATTGATTTGGTTGGGAAAGTGGTCACCTCTGAGGATGTGAGACAGAGGAAAGGGTTTGCCGCGCTTGCGACATCTATGTATACACCACCAACATTGCTTTATCGATCATCCAGTCCGGTTGATCGCAGCGGCGATGAGATGTCGCTTCCGGGTGCCGATATGTATTCACCGGTTGCTCTTCCGGAAAGACTTTTTTACCTGTATGTTTTTATCCCTAATTTGGTCAATAAATTATCGCATCCGGATTATCGTGGCAAGATAACGGTTGCGTTTTATCGCCACAGAGGAAGGATCGCGTTGACGGTTTCCGATAATGGCAAGGGCATTCCTTATGAGAAACTGAAAGATTTCTTTAGTGATTTTGTGTGGAGCGACTCGGAAAGCCATA
>CAZBHY010000081.1:4728-6935 GCA_964491705.1 uncultured Planctomycetales bacterium | reverse complement strand
CCCGTCGTGTTATCGCAAACTCCGGTGCAACCGATCGTGGCAGCGATTGATCGTACACAGCATGTGAATAAACAGCAGGCAGCGGTTTTTTTCGGTGTTCAGGCAGAAAATTTCTATCATGCCGATCGCTATGCGCTTGAAGTGCTGGGAGCGATCATTGGTTCGCCGTTTAACGGGCGGATGTTTTCGTTGATCCGCGAACAATATGGCTTGGCCTATACTTTGGGGGGCGGCTACGCACCTTCTCGCAGTTCAGGCGAAATAATCTTTCAAATTTTAACATCGTCAGAAGGCGTTGATAACTCCCGTCGGGTGTTGAAAGAAATTTTTGAGGACATCCGGACTCATGGGGTGGGTGAGGATGAGCTTGATGCGGCAAAGGCATACCTGATCGGGCGCTTTGAACGCTCGATGGAGGCAAATAATGACCGTTCATTTCAAGCGGCTTTGGATGAACTTTATGGAATGGGATATCAGCACCATCAGGAGTATGCGCGTGGCATTGATGATGTGACAGCGGATCGTATTCAGGAGTTGGCTGTGCGTTATTTGGACCTGGATCGCAGTGTTTTTATTTCTATTCTGCCAGCAGAGAATTCACCAGAAGGCGCGGATGGGCAGAGTGCCCCATTGAGCGAATAATGCGTGCGGCATTTTTGAGAATTCGTATTTACACAGTCGGTATTGGATGTTAAATTAAATGCATGATTTTCAACACGGAGGGCGGTTGATGCTGGATCCTGAGAGGCGCTATGCATTGGAAAACAAACTGATTGCGTGCCTGTATGGGCAGCTGCATCTTTTGCAGAATTATACGCAGAAGGTGAAGATTGTCAGCGATGGATTGCGCGCATTGTTTGCCAGTGATGAGAATCGGCACTTTAAAAATGAAATGGAAATCCTGGATCATGAGGCTGTGCGCAATGCGTTTATTCATGACTTTCTTTCGTATGGGATTGTTCAGGACTTGTTGAGTGATTTTGATGTTGAAGACATTATCATCAATTCCCTTAAGCCCATTTATATCCACCATTCCAAACACGGCTTGATTGCAGTTGATAAGCAGTTTGCAACCAAAGAAGATCTGGATCTCTTTATTAAAAAATTGATTCTTTTCTCGGGACGCAGTCAGTGGGAAAATATCATGGATCTCGAGCTGCCCAATCTTGAAGGACGGATTAACATTATCCGTTCACCGTTCGGCCCGCAGTTGACCATTACCAAGGCAAAGTCATCGCCGTTGAGCATCATCGAAATGATCCGTAAGGGCGCGTTGAGTTATGATGTGGCCGCACAATTGTGGTTGTATCTGGATGGCATGTCCATTCGTCCGGCCAATATCATTATTGCCGGCGGACCGGGCGTTGGGAAGACGACGCTGTTGAATTCCCTGTTTTCTTTTATTCCTAAAAAAGACCGCATTGTGGTTATGGAAGATACCTTGGAGTTGAATACGGATTTTTCCGCAAGTTGTTCCCGTTTAGAAAGCGGGGAAGGTTTGACATTGGCTGACTTGGTGAAGAACAGCCTGCGGATGCGCCCGGAACGTATTGTTGTTGGGGAGGTCCGTGGAGAAGAGGCCAGGGACATGATCACATCTGTGAATATCGGCAAATATTGTATTGGAACGATCCATGCCTTGACGTCGCGCGAGGCGATCATGCGCCTTCAGAATGAGCCGATGAATATCCCTCAGGAATTGATCCGTTTGATTGATGTCTTTGTTGTGTTGAAGCGGTAGTGAGACCAGCGGCATGGAACAGGAAAAAGTCCTGTTATCTCAGATTTATAAATACGATTATGAAACAGATACGATTCGGCAGATGGCAACGAGCACGGTTTATCGTGACCGTTTGGCCAGAGAGGCTGGACTGCTTCCCAAAGATATTATTCTGGAGGTCCAGCTGCGTGCGCTGCTTTTAAAAGAGTTGTCGGATCGCGGGCATGTGACGATGAAAGAGGTCACCGCGTTCTGTCAGGCATATAGTGAAAATTCGGATATGGCGGTTGAGAGTCTTGGCTTGAGTCGGGATCAGTTATTCGGCAAAGATTATATGAAGGATCGCCGAAATCGGTTTTCTGGGTAATTTGGGTAGAAATGTTGCTTCGCAGAGGAAAATGGTTGCATTGTTGGCGGGGCATGTCTTTTGAGTGATTTCCCAATGTTTATCTCAAGAAATCCATTGACGAACTGCTAAAAATGTAGT
>CAZBHY010000081.1:0-4718 GCA_964491705.1 uncultured Planctomycetales bacterium | reverse complement strand
TCTTTTTAAAAAAGGCCGATTTTTTTATTGATTGCGCCTGTAGCTCAATTGGATAGAGCATCTGTCTACGGAACAGAAGGTTAGAGGTTCGAGTCCTCTCAGGCGCGTTTTTAAACCTTATGACAAAAAGACATCCCAAATCGTCCTCATCATTATCCTGTGGTTCGGATTGTTCATCGCAGGAATTGTCCCTTCCGGACTCCTCATTTTTTTTGAAAAATATTTTAGACTATATTACCGATGAATTGGTCATTATTGATGAGCAGGGCCGATTTATTTATGTCAATGATGCCGCGGTACAGGGCATTGGTTACAGCCGTTCGCATATCTTGAAGAAAAAGGTCGTTGATTTTTTAAATGAAAAAATATCCGTGACGCAATGGAAAAAAAGACATTTTGATGTGCTCAAGCGTCGTAAGACGCCGATTTCTTATCGCATTGAGCGCGTGTCACGCAGCAAGGATGTCCGCACCTTGGATATCACGGCCGTTTATCTTCCGGGGATGGGAAAGGACATGATCCTTTCCTTCGGGAAGGATGTTACGCGCCAGGTCCATTTGAAGCATGCGCTAGAGGAGTCGAAAAATTTATACCATTTTCTTGCCGAAGGGGCCAGCGATGGAATTGTGGCATTGGATGCTGGTGGAAAGTTTATTTATGCGAATCATGCATTTCAAAATATGATCGGTTTGCCTGAAGAGACCTATCAAGGATTGCCTTTTTTAAAATTTGTCCCGCAAGCTTCTCGGGCGAAGCTGCGACAGCTGTTTGCACATTCTCAACAGAGTGGTCAACCCGTGCATGAGGTGATTGATATCCTGTCGCCTGAAGCGTCAGCGATTCCCATTGAGGTGAAGATTACTCCAGTGGTCAAAGCCGGCCATGCGGCGACTACACATATCATTGCACGGGATTTGCGACCGAGGCAGAAATTAGAGGCAATGGAGCGGCAGGCCGAAAAGATGGATGCCTTGAGGCATTTTATTTCGGGTACCGCGCAAGAATTGAAAAATCCATTGATGGGTGTGGTGCATCGCACCACCGTATTATTAAATAAATATGCACAGCGGGATTTTGAGTACATCAGTTATCGGGAGTTTCAGGACATGATATCGACATTAGGGGCGATTAAAGATCAGGTTCAATATTGCTATGAGACCACACAGCGTCTGACGGCCATGGGGCAAAAAAAAGCAGGGATTGTCTCTGGGCATTGTCATGTCAATCAGATTCTTGGCGGCGTGGTTAAGGAAAAGATGGCGTATATGCAGCAATCGGATGTTCATGTCAAGTTGTCGGTGATGACCAATGATGTTGAGGTGCGGATCAGCGCTGTTGATTTCATTCAGGTCCTGAATAATCTGGTTGATAACGCGATTCAGTCGATGCCCTCTGGGGGGCTGGTGACCATACGCGCGGCGTTGGATTCGCATGGCCGTGATGTTGTCATCGAGGTCAAAGATCAGGGCGTGGGTATCCCTAAAGACATTTTGGAACATGTTTTTGAGCCGTTTTTTACAACAAAATCGCGTGGTGTGCAAAAAAATTCTGGGCTGGGATTGCCCATTGCGCATGCACTGGTGCATGGCAGCCAGGGGACTATGACGGTGACCAGCAGTTTACGGAATGGCACGACGGTACGCATTTCTCTTCCGGTTTACTCTTTGAAAAAGAAAAAGGTGTCATAAGGCCATGTCAGAAATGGATGATGTGTTTATGGCTGAGGCCGTGAGGCAGGCCATGCAGGCCAGGCAGCAGGATGAGGTGCCGGTTGGTGCGGTTATTGTTCAGGGCAATCGGATCATTGCCCGGGCGCACAATCAGGTTGAACTTCTTTGCGACCCCACAGCGCATGCGGAAATGATTGCGGTCACGCAGGCGGTCAACACCATCGGGGAGAAATGGCTATATGATTGCACGCTTTATGTGACCTTAGAGCCGTGTAGCATGTGCGCAGGCGCCTTGGTTTTGGCGCGCATTGGCAAAATTTATTTTGGCGCGTTTGATCCAAAGGCTGGTGCCTGTGGATCGGTCATGAATATTGCTGATCACGCGGCACTCAATCATCGCATCGAGGTTGAGGGGGGCATTTTACAGTCACAGTGCGCAGAACTTTTAAGCGGGTTTTTTGAGGAAAAACGGTTGCGCGGAAGAACAACGGAGTCGTGTTGAAAATAGTGCTTGCGGAATTTGAGTGTTCCATTTATTCTAAGACATAAAAAATTTTTTGGATGTTCAGGAGAGGTGCCGGAGTGGCCGAACGGAGCTGCCTGCTAAGCAGTTGACTTGAGCAATCGGGTCCCAGGGTTCGAATCCCTGCCTCTCCGTTTAAATTCCAAAGCCCATTCATGGGCTTTGGAATTTAAATTGAAAAGTAATAGAAGAACCTGTGCGCAGCACAGGGTTCTGACTGAGCGCAGCGAAGGAATGCCACACGTGAGCCCTGATAAGGGTGAAGATGTGGTGGAATCCCTGCCTCTCCGTTTTTTTATTCAGGGACGCACAGGCGAACTTGAATAAGTCCAGAGTGTCAGGGGCTGTAAATTGAAATATATTCTCAGGCGCGCAATGGAGAATTTCAGGAGTGATCAATGATTAAATTGTTGTTCGTTCTAGTGCCTTTGTTTTTCATGACATGTTTATCTCAAACATCGCTGTCAGCTGCTCTCTTTGAAAAAAGTAAGTCGGAGCAGATCGCGGACTTGCCAGAACAATATCAAGATCTTGGACGAGGATGCGAAGATCAAGTCAGTTTTAATTGTTGTATGGCATCTGTTCGTGCAATGGCTAAGGCAAAGGCCGTTCGTCGCGAAGGCGCGCATTGCCCGCCCGGGTATCGGGGGGATATGATGAGGTGTGAGGGGTCCTATGCCTGGTGTGAAAAAAATGATGGGATACCTGGCGAGATCGAAGCTTTGCCTGTCGCGTACCAAGATCTAGGGAAATCCTGCCTGACAGATCAAGGGTATGAATGTTGTTTATATAATGTCGAGTTTATGGCAAAAAGGTCGGGGGTGGTAAAAAAGCCGGGGCAGGATTGTCCACAGGGATATTTTCTACGGGTGAATTATATGGAAACAGGAGAGGTGCCTTCTTTTGATGAAGTCAAGTTTCATGAGGCTCTGCTTGCCGGAAGGCCGGTGGACCGTCTTATTGAAGGGATCATTGCTCCCTATGTTATTGATGTGCGGAATGCCAGTAAGCGGGATATCAGCCATGCTTTGGATGAAGTTCTCCTGATGAAGGACTTTTATGTAAAGGCCGAAGGTGAGATTTATAAGAGCACATTGGACGAGGTATATATAGAACTCTTTGACAGGGTGCAGGCTAATGATGTCAGCTTGTCGGATAGCGATTACCGGTTGCTTAATAAAGCGCTCTTAAGAAAGATGTATCCGGAGGCGATTATAGATGTAAACAAGTGTGAGGGCGCTTTTCCCTGGTGTCAACCTCGTTCCTGATCAGATAGCCAGGATTTTTGTGGTTCGCATAAAGATATCTGCCAGCCAGTGCTTCGTTTACCATAAAGTTTTATAAGTAAGATGGTTTCAAAGGGTTGGTAGGTTTGTCTGGCGTCCCGTTCTACCCGTTGATTTTCAGCCATGGCCATCAAGGCCGATGCGGAATACCGAAGGCATAGAGAGTTTTCGGCCTTCCTCTCCGTTTTTATTGACGTTCAAGTGAGCCTTATTTTAGCTGTAGCAGAAGGGGATTCGAACGACTAAAGGATAGAAAAAATGAAGGAAACCCTATCATTATTTTTCCTGCTGTTATTTGTGGTTATATCTTTTGCTTATGCCTCGCCGTTTCCGCCAAACTGTGTTTGTGAGATAACAGCCCAGGTTATAACGATCAAAGAATCGCGGATCCGCAAAAACGAATTCGAGGACCGGGATTTTACCTCTGTAGACATGGACGTTGAGATTATTCAAGTTGGTTCAATGATACGAGAAGGATATTCTCCGGAAATGACCTGTGCGCAATATAAAGTAGGCGAGAAGATTAAAGTTTACACGATAAAAGAGAGAGATTATCTAGACAAAGGTGCAGTAATTAATTCGGGCGAGATAATTAAAGCAAATATTGAATACACGGGTGATGAGTGGGGGAAAGGATATTATTTTGATAAAATTAGGGTTGTTGATGCACATTAGTCTGTATTTTTAAAAAGACCAACGTATCAAAAAGCAGATCCCGTGTGATCTGCTTTTTTTGTGATGCAAAAAACACAAAAAGTGCTTGTTGTAAAAATCAATTCTCTTTAAACTATAATTAATAAAAAATACTATTTATCGGAGGGGCGATAATGAATATTCGCGCGTGGTGTGTTGTGTGCTTGTTGTTTTTTGCGTTGGTTTTTCCAGCTGCGGCTGAGGCTGGTCCGCAAGGCAATCTTGAAGAATATCGCCACAGTGGGATGATCTGGTCGGATGTCTGCGTGACGGACGATTATAACCCCAAGGCAGCGGCGGTGGCGGACGCGTTGAATCGCGCGCAGGCAGGCGCATATCCGCCAACAGCATCTGTTGCAGTTGCACAAACACAACAGGAATCGTCGGAGCTGCGCGTGGCGCCTCAGCCATTGCCGGCGGTGGAACGCTCGATGGATCGCATGGCGGTGGTGGATGAGGCGATGGATAGTTATCTGAAATTTCAGGCACGGCAGAATATTCTCGATGCCGGTATTGAGGTTTTCAGTTTTAATTATGAGGAAGAGG
>CAZBHY010000080.1:2656-6994 GCA_964491705.1 uncultured Planctomycetales bacterium | reverse complement strand
AATCAAAACCGTGTCCCTGCCGCCTGAGTGGTGGTTCAGGGATATTGTTGTTTTGTCTTCGATTATTAATCGAACATTTTTCTTCAACTCTATTTTTATGCCTTCAACTTTTCTTCCCATAAGCCATGGATCTCTTAACTTATTTCAAAAGCTTTTTCGATTTTCCCGGCAAATAATTTTGCTTTGAAACGATCTTGGTCCCTGTTTGCGTTTCAATATCTTTCCGTGTACGACCGGCCACAGCCCCGCCGTCCTTGGCGTCTTTTTGAAGCGCTGGCATGCCTGTCGAATCGCGATCCTGCGTAATGCGTGTCGTAGCGGCCTCCCCAAGCATGGCAATAATAAGCTCCAAATCGGTCATATGATCGCGGAGGTTCTCCCGCTTAAGTCCTTTGTGTTTTTTGTAATCATCAACTTTTAGGTTAAAAGAGCCTTGCATGATTTCGTTAGTGAGGATGGCATAATCCATATCTGTTTCGGCACCTCGTCCATCCCATTCATCCGTCAACTTTTGCCGAACGGCTATTCCGCGCAGACGTTTTTCGATCCATTCTTTGGGATAGCCCTTCTTTTCATAGAGCTCTTTTGTTCTCTGCATTCCGAGTTCCGGATTTTCAATCTCGTCCAAACGCTCCTTGCCTATGCGGGCCAGCCAGCGTTTGAACGGTTCTGCCTTGGGAGAGGGAATGGACTGGATAATGCGGAATATGCCTTCGGTGTTGGCGCAATCAGTGGCATATTTCTTGCCGTCAGGAGCCACTAATTTCAGGTCGTGACAAAATGTCACGACCTCACTGCCTTCTCCCTTAAGCCGTTGTTTAAGTTTTCTCCAATAGGCACCAGCATTCGGGCTATCAGTCAATATAGAACATACATCAACAACTGAAAACCACCACTGGTTATCGACCAATACCCGACGAACATGCCTGCCTTTAAAAACAGATATTTTAGTGATTTCCTTGGTCATAGATCTTTTCTCCTCAATAATTTCTGCGTATTTTAATAAAAGCCTCAAGATCCTCCGGCCGGACTTTCCACTGGCCGATCTTGACGGCGCGAAGATGTTTTTTCTTGATCAGAATGCGAACCCAGTCTGCCGAAACACCCAGTTTTTCCGCGACCTGCGGAACCGTGAAATATTGTTTAAGGTCGTCCATATGCGCCACCTCGTTTGTTTTTATAGGAAGTCGTCATGATTAGTTCGTATTTTATACCTGATCCAGTGGAAAGTCAATGCTTTACAACACGATACGCATCCGCCAAATTACAGCTTTGCTGACCCTGCTCAGATCTGCCTAATATTGAGAAACCATGTCCATCGATGTCCATCAAAATAGCCATTTTTGACCCTTTTGCCGACGGATTCTTTTGAACGTTCAAGGCGATTATCGTCGAGGTAGTCAATATTTACCCTTTGGAGAGGTTTCCCCGATACCCCTAAATGCGTGGACATGGACATCGATTTTTTGAGCCACTATCACTGAGGGTTTGCGCCTCGCCCGACCCTCACCCGACACCCCCTTCCAAGGACCCGTGACGGCAAACCGTCATTATTATACCGGACGGTTCAATAATCGTTAAATTATACTTGACCGTACAATATTTCTGTAGTATCTTTGAACTCATGACAAACGAAACTATTCCCCAAGAGATAATCAACGAGCAAGAAGCAGTCAAACCGGACGCGGAAAGCGGGCAAGAGAGCACCGGCCCGGCTAATCCAGAGCAGACGATCCCGGCCGACAAAGACCTGACCGCCAGCGACCTGCAAAAGGCTTCGGGCATGTCTTACCGGCAACTTAACAGCTGGGATGAGAAGGGCGCGATCCCCTCAAGCCGGGAACACGAAGAGGCATGGCGTAAATTTACCCCCAATGATTTCTTTACCATTCTTATCTGCAAAGAGCTCCGCGACCGTTTTGGCGTCTCTTTTGAAGCCATCCGAAAGCTTCAGGACAGGTTTGATAAGGATAAGGTGAACAACCTCCAGCAGGCCATCAATCTTATAACGCCTTTGGGATACACTGTGTGCCTGTTCACGGACCTTGAAGAGGATTTCTTTATTGATCAGGATCTGGAGATCGCCAACTATATCCGGGCTGGACTATTCCGGAAAAAGAACGCCAAAGATTACATCGTTCTTCGTCTTAACCCGCTGGTGAACAAGATCTTTGAGATCTTGAAGAAACCGCCGGTCCCGGACGGGGATGAATGGTATCAGAAACTTTTTGAGCTCCAAGGACAGCGGTTCGTTCAAAATGATGCCGAATTCCATCTTTTGAGCATTGTCCGCTCCAAGGATTTTCGAAGCATTACGGTCCACCTGAAAGACGGCAGGATCTACCAAACAGACACTTATGAAGAGCTCCGGGAAAAGGTGGATGACACCAACGAGCTCATGAAGATCATCAAAGAAAAACAGTATCAAAGTGTGGCCATTGATCTGGTGAACGGCGAGGTGATCCGCATCTCCCGCAAGAGCCCGATCAAGTTCAGCAAGACGACAGAAAAATCCTGAGTCTGGCTAACGATAAATTTAAACCTCCCCGAAGCGGCAGAGAAAGCCTGAGCAGACGGAAAACCGGCGCTTTATGCGTCAATGGATTTCCATGCTCTCGGTTCAGGAATGCAAACGATACCTCCGCCAAGGGGAATTTAGCGATGAACAGGTTGAACAGATCCGCGACAGTCTTTATCAGCTCGCTGATCTTTTCATCCGGGAATATATCAAAACCAAAAAGGCTGGAAAGAGCCCCATGAACCATGCAGGCGATCATCTACTGCCGAGTTTCAACCAAAGAACAGGCCGAGAAAGGCTATAGCCTCGAAGGCCAAGAAAAAGATTGTCGGCAATTCGCCCTCAATCAAGGCCTTGATGTTGTCAAAGTCTTTGTTGAACGCGGCGAAAGCGCAAAAACCCAAGACCGCACCCAGCTCAAAAACCTCATCCAGTATTGCGTTCAGAACAAAAAGAAACTCTCCGCCCTGATCATCTGGAAATACGACCGGCTTGCGCGCAACCTCTCCGACCAAACCGAACTTGTAAAGAACTTCAGTTCCCTCGGCATCCGACTCCTATCAGCAACGGAAAACAATGAAGAAAACGCCGTCGGCAAACTCATGCGCAATATTATCGGCACGTTTGCGCAGTTTGAGAACGACGTTAAAAGCGAACGGACCACCAATGGCATGAAGCAATCTATCCAACAAGGCCGCTGGTGCTGGCGTGCGCCTTTTGGATATAAAGGCTCCCGGGATGATCGCAATAAACCGCTTATCGTCCCGGCCGAGGACAGCCGGTACGTCATCGATGCCTTTGATAAATTCATCACCGGCCTTTACAAGCAAACGGATATCGTGGAGAGGATCCGACAACTGGGATATAAGAAAGCCACCAAAGGTTTCGTCAACCGCCTGCTGACCAATCCACTTTATACCGGCCTTATCAAATGCCAATGGTTTTCGGAATACATCGAAGCGATCCACAAGCCCATCATCAGCCGGGAAGTTTTCTTTAAAGCCCAAGAGATTATCACCGGCAAGCGACCTTCGATCGTTCCCAAGGTGCTCAACCATCCGGATTTCCCTCTCCGACGCTTTGTTCGCTGTCCCAAGTGTGGAGAGAAACTGACCGGTGGCTGGTCAACCGGTCGCAAGAAAATGCGCTACGGTTATTATCATTGCCGGATTAAAGGCTGTTCATTCAGCGTCAAGAAAGACATTCTCGAAACACAGTTCTTCGAACTCCTGAAAACTTTGGAACCGCGCGAGGATGTCATCGACCTCTTCAATGCCATCGTTCTTGACGCGCTTAAGAAAGTGCAGTCTGATGAGATCAAAGAAGAATACCGGATTGAGAAAGAATTAAAGGAACTGAACGATCAGTTGGAGAGGGCTGAAGAATTGGCCATGAAGGGAACATTTGACGAGGAGACCTACAAGCGCAAATCTGAGAAGCTGAAAGCCGAAATCCTCGCCAAACAGGTCGAGCTAAACGAAACAACAATCGAGCTCAACAACACGGAAGCCTGCCTGAATTACTGCAAATTCTTCCTGATGAACATCGCCAATCTGTGGTCCGTCGCTGATATTAACCTAAAGCAACGATTTCAAACTCTGATCTTTCCTGACCGGATCACCTATAACGACAACGGGACATTTGGAACCACCGTAACCGCTTATATTTTCAAGCAGTTGCAGGGTCAAATGTCCCGTGAGTCTCAATTGGTAGCCCCAACCGGATTTGAACCGGTGTTTGATGGCTGAGAACCATCCGTCCTGACCAGGCTAGACGATGGGGCCAAAATTTTCTTTTATCCAAACCTCACGGCTATGGCT
>CAZBHY010000080.1:0-2556 GCA_964491705.1 uncultured Planctomycetales bacterium | reverse complement strand
CTGCACTTTTGTCCGCTTCGCGGAACCTGACTCCCGCTGTGCGGGACAGGCAGGCGTGACGATGCAGCCAAAATGTATTGTCCAAATAATACCATATTTTCCTCTGGAATCAACAGAAATTGTCCTGCCCCCGCCTGATTTTATTAGGAAATATCAGACGCTTTAAAATGTTTTATGATATATTAATACTAAATTTATCCCGGTTATGAGGAGCGTGCGCGTGGGCATAAAAATCGGTATCGGATTCAGCCAGGAGGACGACATCATCGCTGCAGCCGAAGATGCTGCCACCCAGGCAAAAAACCAGCTGGGAGAAGACCGGATCGATATCGCCTTTCTCTTAACCACACACCACTATCCGGCCGCAACGATTTTGCCCGCGGTCAGCAACATCCTCAACAATACCCGCATCATTGGCAGCAGCACGGCTGGAATTATTCTCGCCGACAATCCACACCGGCGAGGAATCGCCGTGATGGCCATGCAGTCTGACACAATCAAATTTCAATCCATCCACGCCTCCCACTTAAATCTGAAAGATCTGACCGAGGCTGGACAGACATTTATCAAAGACGCCGATGCCCATTTTGGGCATGCAGAACACCGCTTGGTCTTCTTTTTCTTTGACGGACTTTTAGAAAACATGTCCGCATTCATTCAGGGAATCCAAAAAGAGGCCGGAGAATATCTTCCCATCTTCGCCGCCGGAAGCAGCGATCCCACGTTGTTTTCCAAGACATTCCAATATCACGATGCCACCATCTCCTCATCCAGTGCCTGCGGCTGCGTCTGGAGCGGAGACATTACCTTGCACATGTCGCGCTGCCATGGCTGGAAGCCCCTAGGCAAGCCGCGACTGGCCAAGGGAACAAAAAAAAATATCATTGAAAAAATCGGCGACGCCCCCGCCTTTCACCTGTATGAGGACTTCTTTCAAAACAACCTCGGTTTTCTGAAAAATGATGCCTTCGGGAAAATCAACGCCCGCTACCCGTTGGGCATTTCCAACAAACCAAAACAGGAATATCTGATCCACAACATTATGGATATCCTGGAAGATGGCAGTATTGCCTGCCAGGACACCATCAAAGAAGACTCAGAAATCCACATCATGATCGGCAACAAGCGCTCGTGTCTTCAGTCAGCAACAGCGGCCGCACACGACATGAAACAATGCCTCAAAAAGAGAAAACCTGCCTGCCTGTTCATTGTTGAGTCTGTCATGCGTTGGCAGATATTAAAGCGCAGCTGGAAAGAAGAAATCAGGGCCATCACAGATATCCTGGGGCACGACATCCCGATTTTCGGCATGCTGACCTATGGAGAAATTTTTAATCCCGGGACGCTCACCGCGACTGAAAAAAATTATTTACTTAGCGGAAACATTATGATCATGGCTGTAGTATAATACCTCATCGGAAATGGATGATGAAACAGCCGAAACAACGCATACACAAACTCACAAAAAATTCATGAACACCATCATCATTATTATTCTCCTGCTGACTCTCACTGCGAGCGGCCTGGCCTTATTCAAATACCGCCGGGACCTCAAAGATCTGAAGATGTCTTTTTTTAAGCTCGGCCAATCGTTTGAAGAGCTGGATGAACAGGCCAAGCTGATCGTTCAAACAGATCTTGAGCTCAACACCACGCAGGAAGAATTGGATAAACGATTGGGCGGGCTAGACGCCCTTCAGAAACTGTCCCGCGCCATCAATATGACGCTTGATGAGAATGAAATCTTTCATCGGCTGTCCCCTGATCTGCTGGGCGACCTTGGATTTGAAAAACATCTCTTCATCCTTCTGACGCATGAAAATACGTTCCAGGCCAAGCGCCTGTTCGGATTCACGCAAGAGGAAAGCGACCATCTGGAAAAATTTTTCCGCGCCAATCCGCTGATGATGGAGCAGCTCCAATCGGGGACATCGCTGTGTTCTCTGACCCTACGGGCCGACATCAAAGACGAACTGTCCTCACTGCTTAACACAGAACATTTTATTATTGTACCGATGCTCGTCCAGACATCGAGGCTCGGCCTGATCGTCGCCGGCAGCCAGTCTTCAGCGTATTTTATTACCGAAGGCGACACCGAGATTATTTCGATCCTCGCTGACCAGCTCAGCCAGGCCATTGAAAATGCCCGGCTATTTGAACAGGTGTATCGCTCCCGCCATGATCTCGAACTGAAGATCCAGGAGCGCACCAAACAGCTCACCGAGGCCCTCGAGAACGTCCAGCGCATGAACAAAATCAAATCAGATTTTATCTCCGCCGTGTCCCACGAACTGCGTACCCCGCTGACATCCATTAAAGGCTATGCCGCCATCTTAAGCTCTGAAAAAATCGGTCCAATCCCTGATGCGGTGAAAGAACGTCTGGAAAAAATCAATAAACACTCTGACAGCCTGGTGGCCTTAGTCAATAATCTGCTGGACATCTCCCGCATTGAATCCGGGCGCGCTGAATTCAAATTCAAACAACAGCCGCTGTTGCCGATCATTGACAATATCACAGACCTTTTGACCCCTCAGCTCCGTGAAAAACAAATTC
>CAZBHY010000079.1:0-6999 GCA_964491705.1 uncultured Planctomycetales bacterium | reverse complement strand
TGCCTTGAAAACTTGAAATCGGTTTTCCGAACTGTACGCGCTCGCTTGAATATTTGAGAGCCGCATCAAACGCGCCTTGGGC
Organism: uncultured Planctomycetales bacterium; assembly: GCA_964491705.1. Classification (GTDB taxonomy): domain Bacteria; phylum Omnitrophota; class Gorgyraeia; order Zapsychrales; family JANLHA01; genus JAKLFA01. The sequence goes on along the minus strand of CAZBHY010000079.1, from coordinate 6,917 downwards.
AATGCCCAGGGCCTGTGCGCCGATTCCAGGGCGGGACATGTCAAATGTCCTCATGGCGATCAAGAATCCTTGTCCTTCTTTTCCTAAAAGGTTTTCTTTGGGAACGCGGCAGTCTTCGAAGATTAATTCGCGTGTGGATGATGCGCGAATGCCCAGTTTTTCCTCTTTTTTTCCGAAGGAGAATCCTGGCATGCCTTTTTCTACGATGAACACGCTGGCACCACGGGAGCCTTTTTTCTTGTCGGTCATGGCTACGATGGTATATGTTTCCGCATCACCGCCATTAGTAATGAAATGTTTTGTTCCGTTGAGCACATAATAGTCGCCGTCTTTGGTCGCCGTGGTCTGCATGGCGCCGACATCAGATCCTGCAGCAGGCTCGGTGATGCCGTAGGCCGCCAATTTTTTACCGCTGGCGATGTCTGGCAAATAGCGTTGCTTTTGGTCTTCGTTGCCGAAGAGCAGAATGGGGTCAGTTCCCAAGGCTGTTCCGGCGAAGCACAAGGCGATACCAGCGCACGCACGAGACAGTTCTTCCACAGTAATGCATAATTCTAAGATACCGCCACCCATGCCGCCGTACTCCTCAGGGATATAAACTCCGCAAAGATCTGATTGGGCGAGGATTTTCGCGATATCCCAGGGAAATTCTTCAGCCGCATCATATTTGGCTGCGACAGGTTTAATTTTTTCTTCCGCAATTCCGCGGCAGAGGTCGCGCAGCATGATTTGTTCTTCGGTTAGCAGATAATCCATTCATGTCCTCCTAAGTAATAATAATGATACGATAAAATCAATCAACAATCCGTTTAAAAACTTCAACATATTATCATAGGAAGGCAGAAAAACGCAATAAATTTTTTGTTTTTGCAGTGACATTTTTATTGAAAATTTAAAAGAATCATGAAATTCTTTGAATATATATTGACAGAATGTTAGCCGATGTATAAATTAAAAACAGAATGCTATGAAATGTCAGAAACGGCAAGGGATAGATGATGCGCACTGCGGTAAGTGACCAATTAATGACGATCGATGACCTTTCGGATTACCTTCAGGTGAAAAAGCGGACGCTTTATGATTGGGTGAAAAAAGGCAAAATTCCTGCGATCAAAACAGTTGGGCAATGGCGTTTTCAAAGGGATCAGATTGATGCGTGGCTGCAAGAACACCAGGGATGATGAATACGTCTTTATGAAAGGATGTTTGGGGCATATTGGAAATTGGACTCTTAAAGGAGGATGGGATGCCGGAAGAAATTGATATTGAGCGTGATGTACGTGCGTTGATTGCGGAGATATTGGAAGAGGATGATGCCGATTCGATTGACGGTGAGGCGCAGTTCATTAAAGACTTGGGGATGGATTCTATGATGGCCTTGGAAATCTTGGCGGGCATTGAAAAAAAATATCGGATTGTAATCCCTGAGGACATGTTGCCGAAGTTTACGGATTTAAACACGACGGTACGATTGGTTAAGGATGTCATGGCAAAGTGACAGAGGGTTCACGAAAAGAATGACGATCGTTATGTGCTGAAAAGGAGTGGTCTGTGTATTTAAAAAAATTAGAGATATTCGGGTTCAAGTCATTTGCCGATAAAACGGTTTTAAATTTTGGTCCTGGAATTACTGCGGTGATTGGTCCCAATGGCTGCGGGAAAAGCAATGTTTTCGATGCGATCCGATGGGTCTTGGGTGAACAAAGCGTGAAAGAATTGCGCGGTTCGTCGATGGAGGATGTGATTTTTAATGGGACCGATAAGAAAGCTCCCTTGGGATTCGCGGAGGTCAGTTTGACATTTTCCAACGAATCACGCGTGCTGCCGGTGGAATACAATGAGGTGACGGTCAGCCGTCGATTGTATCGATCGGGAGAGAGCGAATATTTGATCAACAAAGCTTCGGTACGCTTGAAAGATATTAACGAGATGTTTATGGGAACCGGGATTGGTGCAGAGGCATACTCGCTGGTTCAGCAGGGCAAGGTGGATCTTGTTGTCAGCGCTCGACCAGAAGAACGGCGGATGATTTTAGATGAAGCGGCTGGTGTGACGAAATATAAGGCCAAACGCCGGGAAGCGCTCAACCGTTTGAAGGATACAGAAAATAATCTGTTGCGCATCAATGATATTGTGGTGGAAGTCAAACGTCAGATTTCCAGCTGCGAACGGCAGGCCAAGAAGGCTCAGCGTTATAAAGAGGAATTCGAAAAATTGAAGGTGTTGGAGTTGGCGTGCGCGCGTTATGAACTTCAGGATTTTCAGCAGCGGAAAGAGCAGATGCGTGTGACGCTCGACGATATGCTGGGGCGCGAAGGCACATTGCAAAAGGAATTGGAAGAGTTTACGCATTTGATTGATCATCAGACCATGATGCTGGAAGAGCTGGAGGAGCGGATCAGCCAGGTACATGCGGATGAGATTAAAATTGACAGTCAGATTGATATCAATAATCGCCAGATCGGATTTAATGAGGAGCGCATCGGCAATATCGGTCAGGCGGAACAACGGATCCATGAGACCCTTCAACAGCTTGAACAGCGTTGCATTCAGCAACGGGAAAAAATTGCTCAGGTTGGCCAGTATCTGTCGACATTGGATCAAGAGGTTCAGCGGGATATGCAGCGGTTGCAGGAAAAACGGATCCAGCTTCAGGGGATTGGGGAGCAGACAGGATCGGCCAGGGCCGAGATCAAGGAGAATGAAGATAAGATTTTAGCGATTACCGCTCAGCAGGTGGGCGTTAAAAATAAATTGACCGAGAGTATGAAACAGGTGCAAAGCTGTTTGGCCCGTCAGCGGCGCTTGGAACATGAGCAGCAGAAGGTGGTTGTTGAGAAAGAACAGGTCGACCGCAAATTGATGGCAATAGGTGGAAATATTGATCGGGTCGCGGGTGTGTTGAATGAGGCACATGGTGATCTTGACCGACGGCGCAGTGTCTTATCCGCCCGTGAACAGGAATTCAGCCAGTTGGAAGGGAATATTGAAGATCTTGATCGAAAACGCATTGCCTTGTGTTCACAGAAAGAATTCATCGAGAAATTAAGTGCACAATATGACGACATCCCTGACCCGGTGACCCAGGGGCGATTGATCACGGATGCGCGACCGCTGAATCATCATACTGGAATTGTTGGTAAGGTGCGTGGGGTGACCGCGATTGATCCCGAGCGAGCGCCATTGTTTCAAACACTGTTCGATAAAAATGATGTCGCGTTGTACGAAGTGGCGTGTGAAACAAAATTTATTGAATTGGATCCGGTGCAGGTTTCTGCACGCATTGAGGACCTGTCGTCACAGATCAACGTGAAGGTTCAGGATAAGGATTCTGTTCATCAACAGATGGTTGATTTGCGTGCGGGCATTCAGGACGTGGAAATTCAGTTGCAGGAGAGAGAAAAAGAGCGATCGATTTTGCAGGCGCAGAATGATGACGTCTTGCAGGAGGTCAGCAAACTGCAGGAAGAGCTGGATATCGTGAAGATGGAATTGGATGAGGTGAATATTTCTTTGGAAGCGTTTCATACGGCGGAAGATGCGCTGACACATCAGTTGGAGACGCTGAACAGCGAATTGAATGAGGCTCAGTGTAAAATTAAGACGCAACAGGAATTGATTCAGGCCAAGGCCATGGAACGGGAAGAGGTGACCGTGACGGTGGCACAGTTAGAGGCGGAATTGCATTCTGTTGAAGATAAAAAAATCAATCAGGCTGAGAACCTGAAGATATTTCAAGAGACACTGGAATCCAGTTTGGCGGAGATTTCCAGAATGACTCAGGAGCAGGCAGAGCTGGAGCAGCAGAAGGTCGGGTATCATCAAGATATTGAGAAGATCCGTGACGAGATTGTTCGGCTGAAAGAAGAACGGCAATCGTTGCAAGATGTTTTATCACAGCATCAGCGGGAAAAAAATGAGATGGTGCAGCACATCAATAGTGTCAAGGCTAATGTGGCTTCTTATGCAAAAGACTTGGAAGAGATCCGTCAGTTTGTTCATACACATCAGATGAATGTGCAGGAGATCGGGTTTAAGGAAAAAGAGGTTAAAGACCGATTGCTGCAGACATATAAAATTGATTGGGATCAGGCCGGTGATTCTTTAGCGGTGGATGAGAGTATTTTAGCCGGGGAGATTTCTTCTCAAGGGCCATTGGCGCCCCATGAGATGAAGGTGGCAATTGATCGGTTGCGCAAGCGCTGTGAATCTTTCGGGGCCGTGAATCTGGTGGCCATTGAAGAGTTTGAGGAGCTGAAGGGCCGGTTTGAATTTTTGACCAAGCAGCAGAGCGATCTGTTAACCGCAAAAGAGTCTTTGCATAATACGATCCGCAAAATTAATCGTGAGACACGACAGATGTTTTTAAATACATTTACGCGTGTCAGCGAGGAATTCCGCATTTATTTTCGCATGTTGTTCGGCGGAGGAGAGGCACAATTGGTCTTGTTGGACCCGGAGAATGTTCTTGAGTCTGGCGTTGATATTATCGCCCGGCCTCCTGGAAAAAAACGTCAAAATATCAGTCTATTATCCGGCGGAGAGAAGACGCTGACAGCAATCGCATTGATTTTCGGTGTATTCAAGGTGAACCCCAGTCCGTTTTGTGTGTTGGATGAGATTGATGCGGCATTGGATGAGTCGAACGTCGGTCGGTACAGTTATTTGTTAAAAGATTTTTCGAAGATCGCGCAGTTCATTGTGATCACACACAACAAGAAGACAATCGAGAACGCCAATGTCCTCTATGGGATTACCATGCAGGAGACCGGCGTATCGAAAGTGGTCTCGGTGAAGTTTGGAGATAAAGGCGCGCAAATCGAGGATGACGCCTCGTTGGCCGTTCCAGTGACAGCAGCGTAGTTGTTGTGGAGAAGGTCCTGCCCGTAGTGTTTTATGCCACACAGGTTCTGTTTTTTCCGCTGGTTTTTGCGGTGTACATAGCCTTGTCTGCCAGTGCAATCAGTGTGTCGGTATTATCGGCATGATTGGGGAATGACGCCAGTCCGATGCTGACGGTGAGATGCAATGTCCCGACGCCCGAAGGAGACGGGAATTCATGCTGCTCGATTTTGCGGCGGAATCTCTCAGCGATTTCCAGGCTTTGCTGCGCATGCGTTCTGGTGAGAATCAGGGCGAATTCCTCACCGCCGTAACGGCAGATATAGTCCTGGGTACGCGCTGATTCTTTGAGAATATTTGCCAATTCTTTGAGGATAAGATCTCCATGCTGATGGCCGCAGGTATCATTGAGCTGTTTGAAATTGTCGATATCCAAAAATAAAAGGCTTAAGGGTTGTTCGCTGCGTTTGGCCTGCTGCAATTCCATTAATAACATCTTTTGAAAATAGCCGTGGTTCCACAGACCAGTCAGCGAATCAGACTGGCTTTGTTGCACCACCATTTCATAGAGGCGCGAGTTTTCAATGGCCAGACCAGCTTGGTTGGCCATCATGGTAAAAAAGCGCACATCAATGTCAGAAATGGGCTTTTTTGTATAGATGTTATCGGCGACGATCAGGCCGTTGACCATATCTTTGGATTTCAGCGGCATGATAATTAGCTCATCGGTGCGAAAGGATTTGAGCAAGGGGTCGTCCTGATGCTGTGCGATATCGTCCGGCGTCAGATGCCAGGGCGTGGCCCGTTGATAGGCCTGTGTTAGGAGAAAATTTTTATTGTCTAAGGGGAACGAGAGACCCTTAAGTTCATGAAACAGGGCGGTTTCACTGTACGTTTCATTGACCTTCTCAGCATGGATCAGATCATCGAGATTTTGTTTTGCCTTGTCAATGTATTCCCAGATCTTATTGGCGTGCTCGCCAGAACGCGGACCGATGGCCATCTGGCATTCGAGGCGGTTTTTTTGTGTATTGAGCAGGAAAAGTACGGCCCGGTTATATCCCAACCCCGAGTGGGAGGTAACTCCGGTCAGTATAATGTAGAGAATATGCGGTAACTCTAACGTGGTGCGCATGGCGCAGCTGATTTCATAAAGCACCTTGAGTTCTCGCTCATGATTGTCCATTGGTTGAAAATCCACAGAATCTCCTTTATTTACCATATCTTATTTTGCCAGAAAAATAACATTTTCCACAATAAAAGTCAAGAAAAGAAGTGCACCGAAATGTTTGGGACAAAAAAATTGTAACATATTGCAAATAAAGGTTTTATATTTTTTTCGATTTTTCAGGTTTTGGCGGTAGCGCTTTCTTGACACCTTTTGGGCAGTATGTTATACTTTACCATCTTATAGGAATTTAACTTTTTCCATGTCAATATGTTGAGTCAATTTTTCGCAAATTTTACGGTGATGGATGTCTTTGTCGGCATGGTGATTGTTTGGTGCTGTTGGGCCGGTTTTCGTAGCGGAATATTGATTGAGATTTTTAAAATTGCTGCACTTTTTTCCGCGATATTTATTGGACTTCATTTTTATCTACGGTTGAGCAATTTTTTAAATACGCGACTACCTTTTTTGACACCGGTCAGCCAGATTCTTGCGTATAGTTTGCTCATTGGTATGTGCATTGGTGTGTTTCGTATTTTTCGCGACGGAGTGGTGGTGTTTTTTCGGCAGGATGGCATGAAGGCGGTCAGCCGTGGCATTGGCCTGATGCTCGGATTTGGGCGAGGGCTTCTTTTGAGCAGTATGATGTTGCTTGGATGTCTTTTGATTGATCAGGCAATGGTAACGCGCATGGTACGGGATGCGTTGGCGAGTCAGCTTCTTTTAACATGGAGTCCATCAATCTATTCTGGAATATTTCAGTCGGTTGTTAAGCCTGTTTTTTCCAGTGAACCGGAGAATATCCAGGTCTTAAGTTTGGTGCGGCATAAGAGTGTTCAGCCAGATGATGGCGAATAGGGAAACGATAAAGATATGGGGTTTATTCCCGAAGATATTATCCGGCAGG
>CAZBHY010000078.1:0-7041 GCA_964491705.1 uncultured Planctomycetales bacterium | reverse complement strand
ATCATCGTTTGATGTTGGAACATGCCCAGGAAATTATTGTCGGAATCCGCATTGTTTTAAAAGCCTTGGGATTAACAAAGGCCTTGGTCGGTGTAGAAAATAATACCCCTGATGCCATTGATCGTCTTGAACAGGCGGCCGCGGCATATCCCGAAATTGAAATTTTTCCACTAAAGGTTTGGTACCCGCAAGGAGGAGAGCGTCAGCTGGTTAAGGCGCTCACCAATCGGGAGATTCCACCGCCGCCGCGCGGGTTGCCGATTGATGTCGGGTGTGTAGTTTTTAATGTGGCCACCTGTTTTTCGATCTATGAAGCTGTTCAGAAGCATAAACCATTGATTGAACGCATTGTCACCGTGACTGGCGACTGTGTGAAAACACCAGCGAATTTTCGTGTGCGCATTGGAACACTGATTCAATCGTTAATTGATGCGGTGGGTGGCCTTCCTCCGGATGCTGCCAAGGTGATTCGGGGAAGCGTCATGATGGGCAAGGCGATACCCAATCTTTCTATTCCAATTACCAAAGGGGCAGGAGGGATTGTGATCCTTTCTCAGAAAGAGGCACAACGTAAATCGCAAGAAGCCTGTATTCGATGCGCAAAATGCGTATCGGTCTGCCCGTTGGGCATGGAACCCTATTTATTAATGACCCTAGTTGAGCGCGGCCGGTTAGACCAGGCGGCTGTGGAACGCGTGACCAGTTGCTGTGAATGCGGTTGCTGCAGCTTTATTTGTCCATCGAACAGACCACTGTTGGATTATATCCGTCTTGGAAAATCAAGCGTTTTAGAACAAATGAAAAAAAGGCAGCAATCATGAGTGCGCAAAAACCCTTAGTTGTTTCTCTTGCTCCCCACGCCCGCAGCGGATTATGTATTCCAAAGCTCATGTATGGTGTTGTGATCGCGCTCATTCCTGCATTGATCGTTGGTGTTTATGTTTTTGGGGTTTCCGTCTTAACAATCACCGCAATTGCCATTTTTTCATGTGTTGCCTGTGAATTTCTAATTCAAAAATATGTGTTAAAAGTATCTATACGTGCCCTTGACGGGTCGGCCGTCATTACGGGTATGTTATTGGCATTTAACCTGCCCGCGAATGTGCCGTTATGGTTGGTGGTGTTAGGCAGTGTGGTCGCTATTGGAGTTGCCAAAATGTCATTTGGCGGACTTGGCAACAACCCATTTAATCCAGCGCTGGTAGGCCGGGTGTTTCTTTTGATTTCATTTCCGGTGCATATGACCAGCTGGCCCCAACCGCTTATGGCAGATGGGATAACAGCAGCCACACCGTTGATGATTATGAAAGAAGGAGTTTCCCAGGGCATTTCCGTTGCGGAATTAATGAAACAGATTCCGTCGTATTGGAATCTTTTCTTAGGAGGGATGGGTGGATGTATCGGTGAAATTTCCGCCTGTGCGCTTCTCATCGGGTTGTTATATCTTTTGTGGAAAAAAATCATTACGTGGCACATCCCGATATCAATTATTGGAACAGTCTTTGTGTTCAGTGGAGCATTGTGGATGATCAATCCGACACGATACGCGGATCCTGTGTTTCAAATTTTAACCGGTGGAGTAATGCTCGGCGCGATTTTTATGGCGACGGACTACGTAACATCACCCATGACAAAAAAAGGCATGGTCATTTTTGGCGTCATGATTGGCGTGATCACCGTTCTGATCCGTACCTTTGGCTCCTACCCAGAGGGAGTGTCGTTTGCGATCTTGATCATGAATGCATTTGTCCCATTAATTAATCGCTATTGCAAGCCGAAACGTTTTGGAGAATAATCGTTAGGACTGATCATGGCAAAAAAAGAATCAACATTTTTCAATATGGTGTCTACATTATTTGTGATCGCACTGATTTCATCAGTGAGTGTGGGATCGGTCTATGAGATCACCAAAGCTCCGATTGCACAGGCCCAGCTGGAAAAGAAGACCAATGCCATCCAACAGGTTGTCCCAGAGTTCGATAATAACCCCATTAACGAGGGATCGACTGTTCAGACGGGCAATGGATTCTTTTATTTGTATCCTGCCATGAACAATGGGGTTTTGGTCGGCACGGCCGTTGAGGCATTCTCGAACAATGGTTTTGGCGGCGAAGTCAAAGTGATGGTCGGTTTTTTGCCAGATGGCAGTATTCACGATATTGCGGTCATTCAGCATAAGGAAACGCCGGGATTGGGTGATAAAATCGACCCATCAAAATCTAATTTTCTCAAACAATTCCAAGGCAAACATGCCATGAATTTTCGCGTCCGCGTTAAGAAAGATGGTGGTGATGTGGATGCCATTACAGCGGCGACGATCAGCTCCCGGGCATTCTGTGATGCGGTGCAACAGGCGTATCAAGCGTATCAAGAAGGAAGCATAAAATGAATCAATGGAAAAATTTTACAAAAGGGTTTATTCAAGAGAATCCTATTCTTGTGTTAGTGTTAGGAACCTGTCCGACCTTGGGTGTGACCACATCGGCGATCAATGGTATCGGTATGGGTCTGGCCACAGCATTTGTTTTGGTGATGTCGAATTTGGCTGTTTCATTGATTAAAGATTTGATTCCTGATAAGGTGCGTATCCCAGCATTTGTCGTTGTCATCGCTGCTTTTGTCACCGTGGTCGATTTATTGATGTCTGCCTATTTTCAAGCACTGCATGCCCAATTAGGAATTTTTATTCCTTTAATCGTGGTGAATTGCATTATCTTAGGGAGGGCGGAGGCTTTTGCGTCAAATCATGATTGGATTTCCTCAATCATTGACGGGCTAGGAATGGGATTAGGCTTTACATGTGCGCTTGCATTATTGGGGGGCATCCGTGAAATATTAGGCAGCGGCGCCATTTTTGGATACAAATTTATTGCAGGGGATGGCATCATTATTTTTGTGTTAGCACCTGGTGCTTTTATTGTTCTTGGGTATTTAATTGCCTTGGTCAATAAATTAAAAAAAACATTACTGATGCGTAACGTTTAGTATTTTCGCCATAGAAACATGTTATGCGACGATTCTCAACGGAATAGGAATAACAATGAAATATCTACTGATCATTATTTCGGCAGTCTTTGTCAATAATATTGTCCTGACACGATTTTTAGGCATATGCCCGTTCTTAGGAGTCTCCAACCGTCTATCAACAGCCAGCGGAATGGGCGGGGCGGTTATTTTTGTGATGACGTTATCGACAATCGTGACATATTTGATTCATACGTATGTTTTACAGCCATTGGGCATTGGTTTTTTGCAAACCATCACCTATATTTTAGTCATCGCCGCCTTAGTGCAAATGGTCGAGATTATCCTTAAAAAAGTCAGCCCGGCCCTGTACCAGGCCCTGGGAGTCTATCTCCCGCTGATCACGACAAATTGCACGATTCTGGGTGTGGCGATTCTGGTGATACAAAACAAATTTAATCTGATGGAAAGTGCGGTCTTTGCCGTTGCCAATGCACTGGGTTTTACATTTGCCTTGATTCTTTTTTCTGGGATCCGTGAACAGCTTGAGTTGGCGGATATTCCCAAGGCCATGCGCGGCGTCCCCATCGCGTTGATTACCGCAGGGCTGCTATCATTGGCATTCATGGGTTTTGCTGGGATCGTCAAATAAATTTTTCATGACACACGGTGATATCGTATTGCATGATGATCAACCCCTCACCGGGATCGCTTTATGAAACTCATCAGTTGGAATGTCAATGGTATCCGCGCGGCAGAACGTAAGGGCTTTTTTCAGTGGCTTTCGTCCTCATCAGCAGATATCGTGTGTGTCCAAGAAACCAAGGCTCATCCAGATCAACTGACCGATCAATTTTTGAATCCTCAACCATATTCTTCATTTTGGTCCTCCGCACAGCGCAAAGGCTACAGTGGTGTCGCTGTATTTACAAAGATTCCGCCGTTGAATGTCACTGAGGGATTGGGAACGCCTCTGTTTGATCAGGAAGGCCGCGTACTCCAACTGGAATTCAAGGAGTTTATTTTATTTAATATTTATTATCCCAATGGAGGGCAGGGCAACACGCGTGTTCCCTATAAGATGGACTTTTATGCATGTTTTTTGAAACGCGCGGAATCATTACGAAAGAAAGGCAAGGAATTAATTATTTGTGGCGATGTGAACACGGCACATCAGGAAATCGATTTGTCTCGCCCAAAGGAAAACCAAAAAAATACTGGTTTTCTCCCCGAAGAGCGCCAGTGGGTTTCTCACTTTTTGTCACTGGGATATATTGACACATTCAGGCACTTCTATCCACATGAAGGTGGGCATTATTCATGGTGGGATTACAAAACCAAGGCCCGCGAACGGGATATTGGATGGCGCATCGATTATTTTTTTATCACGCCCGGGCTTTTGCCAAAATTAAAAAAGGCATTTATTCAAAAAGACATTATGGGCTCTGACCATTGCCCGGTTGGTATCGAATTATCTCCATAAGCGAAAGGATATCGTTATGTCGCAAAAAAATTTATTATCGGCTGTACGGTTTTTTTGTTTGGCACAGTTTATCATTGTGCTCCTTTGGGTTTTACGCCAAGGAGTTTCCAAGACAGAGATGGCCTATGTGCTCATTTCTGCGATTTTCGGGATCCTTGTTGATGGATTTTTTCAAACAATTCTCAAAGCACATCTTATCCACGAAGAAAAAAGACGCTTGGATATCGAATTAGATCAGCTGACAAAAGATTTTTCACAGGAAATTTCTAAAGATAAAAAATGATGGTCATGGATCAGCCATCGATAAATAATGGCATCATGCAATAAAGGAGGGAATATGGAAGATAAAACTCCACTATTAACAAAAGTTCTAGTGATTAGTACAATCATCGTCATTATTTTTGCCGCAATTTTTGTTTATGTCGCTGGCCGGCAGTGATCGATACTCAAAAGATTCTTGTAACTTTTCGATCTGCTGCGCGTTTAAAGAGCGGAGAGAGGGGCAGTGATCATGATCAGATTCACTGCAAATCATAACCGTAGTTAAGGTTATGGAATGGTTAAAAGGTTATGCATAACCACACAGATGAAGAGCTGGTTCGGGCGTATTACAACGGCGATCAAACGGCATTTCGTGAGCTGTTTGATCGTTATAAAGCTCGCATTTTCAACTTTTCCCTGCGCATCTTGGGCAATCGCTCAGATGCGGAGGATGTTACCAGTGAGGTTTTCATGGCCTTAGCCGAGCGTCGATATATTCTTCGCGTTGAAGCAAAATGCGCAACATGGATCTATACGGTTGCGCGCAACGCGTGTATTACGCGAATCCGCAGGAAAAAATACACAACCTCATTATGGTTCACCCATCAGGCGCATGGCGAGGCTATGCAAATGGATCCCCCCGCCACAGACCATCTGCCTCCGGATAAGATGATCCAAGAAGAGCATATTACGTTGATGCGAAGCTCCTTGGCAGAATTGCCGCTGAATCAGCGTGAAGCTCTGGTCCTGCGTGAATACCAGAAACTTTCGTATCAAGAGATTGCGGTTGTTCTCAACTGCTCATTGGATAATGTAAAAGTGCTCATTTTCCGTGCACGGGAAACCCTGCGTGGAATTATTATAAAAAAAGACCCTGAATTCCTGGATCAAAAAAGGAACATCGCATGACCGTGGAAGAATTGAAACAGCTTATTTCCATTTACATCGATGGACAGGCTACGCCTGAGCAAGAAGACATTGTTCTTCATGCCCTCAAAGATTCAGATGCACTGCGTTCCTATTATCAGGATCTTTTAGCGTTATCGGCCTCTCTCCAAGAATGGCCAGAAGAAAACCTCTCTCCTGATTTAGAGCAAACAATCCATCATGTGATTTCTAAACAGGAGAAAACAAAAATGAAAAAATCAACGGTGATTCCCATAGGAGCGACCATCGCGGTTGCTGTCATGGTATTGGTGATCGGGCAGCAGTATTCACAGCGTGCCATTCAGGGTCACGTACGTCAAGCCACTGAAAATCTTAAAGATCAAAAATTATCTGTCGAAACATCACAACCAGCAACGCAGAGTGTTCATACTCAGGCAGCGACACAATCTGCTCCGGCTACTTCAGGGTATTTAACAAAGACATCTGCGAGAACTAAATCAATTGAACAAAACACAACAACGCAAATGGATGGGATCATTGCTACTGATGCTGCATATGATTTCGGTCAAGAAAAGATGGTTGTTGCGGAATATAAAGCAGAGCGGGTTCAACCGATGGCCAGTGGTCTGGTTTTTCTAGAGGATGTCATGGTCCCGCCTGTTTATAACGGTCGACCGGCGGATGATTTTAATACGGAACAATATGATCTGATTTCTGAGAATGAGTTTTTATCTGTTGTTGATCATCCATTATCAACATTTTCGATTGATGTGGATACCGCATCTTATGCGAATCTGCGCCGCTTCCTGAACAATGGGCAGATGCCTCCGATTGATGCCGTGCGCATTGAAGAAATGATTAATTATTTTACGTATGACTACCCACAGCCGCAGGGCGATGAGCCGTTTTCCGTGAACATTGAGGTGGGTGCCTGTCCATGGAATGCCAAACATCAGTTGGCCTTGATCGGACTTCAGGGGAGATCTTTGGACGTCAATACGATACCTCAAAGCAACTTGGTGTTTCTCATTGACGTTTCCGGATCAATGAACGATGCGAATAAATTGCCGCTTTTGAAACAGGGCTTTAAAATGATGGTTCAACAGTTGCGCCCAGAAGAAAAAGTGTCAATCGTGACCTATGCCGGGCAAGCAGGTGTTCTGCTGGATTCTGTTGCCGGTGACAATAAGCAACAGATTATTGCGGCGATTGACCGGTTGCAGTCCAGCGGATCAACGGCTGGGGCACAAGGGATTTTGACGGCGTACGAATTGGCCAAGAAGAATTTGATCCCTGGTGGAAACAACCGTGTCATTTTAGCGACCGATGGCGATTTTAATATTGGTGTCAGCTCAGATAGCGAATTGGTCCGCATCATCGAAGAAAAGCGCAATCAAGGTATTTTTCTAACGGTGCTGGGATTCGGAATGGGCAATTACAAGGAC
>CAZBHY010000077.1:0-7066 GCA_964491705.1 uncultured Planctomycetales bacterium | reverse complement strand
TCTCGCAAAAAACCGCCGTTCTGAACGGAATCTTGAAACAAAACATCAAAAACACAATGACATAAATCGGAATCATCGTTTTCCAATATATAAAAATAAATGGGATCAATAAAACCAGAATCCCTCGGGCGACATCACAGATAAAGAGCGTCTTCTGCCGATCCCACCGGTCAATAAAAACTCCGGCGATTGGGCCGATGAGAAAAACAGGAATAATCGTGAATGATAATAATTTCGCCAAACCCACCGCAGACAGCTGTTTCCCACTTAATTCATATGACAGCCCGATCAACGCCATTTGGCTGATCCGATCTCCAAACTGTGAAATCAGCTGCGCCCACCATAAACGGATAAAATTTTTATTCTGCTCATCAAAAATGAATTTAATCATAATGCGCTTGATCTGGTTATATTTGACTTAAAGGTATTATACGTATAATTAAAACCTAAGATCATATTTTTTTATAAAATATCCCTTAAAACAAAAAACAGACGCTATGGAGTCAACGTCTGTTATGATTAAAAAGAAAAGCCGACGAGAGGAATCGAACCCCCGGCCCGCGCATTACGAATGCGCTGCTCTACCATCTGAGCTACGTCGGCATAAACCCAAACGATCATTAGAGTGCCACGGTATTACTGATGCGTCTTATTCCTTCACGCACAATCGCCATTTCTCCCGCGCGCCATTGCTGCCCAACCTGTGATTTCTTCATGATAAAAAAATGGTGCCGAGGGGCGGAATTGAACCGTCGACACAAGGATTTTCAGTCCTCTGCTCTACCGACTGAGCTACCTCGGCACACATACAAATATCACTCGTGACCACACTTGAAAACGAAAACGATTCCAATATGCTCTCTATAACACAGGCACCGGCATCAGCTGCTGGTTTTTATCCGCTATTGAAATCTTCCCACGGAAAAGAGTTTCATTCTAATCACGCAGATAAAAATTGTCAAGTTTTTTGAAAATAAAGGCACCCGTCTACACGTCATCCAGCATCGGAACATCCAAGGCGCTGACAATCTTGATATAAATCTGCTGTGCCGTTCTAATTTTCGGAAAAACCGATCGACGGGCCTTAATGCGCAGCTTCACAGAAGAGGCGCTCACTCCCAAAACCGTAATCTTCACGCGCGTCCCTTGCACATCGGCCTGAAGAACACCGCCGGCTGGATTATTCTCCTCGATCATCCCCATTGTTGATACGACTTCAACCGCCTGAGACCATACGGTATCATAATCCCTTTCCAAAACAGTTCCCTCAACCGTGTCTGGGCTTGCCACATAACCTCCAAAAGCGCCAATCCCCCCCACCATCAGATAAACGCAACCATTCAAAAGAAAAACCACCATACTTAAACTCAATGGCCAAACAATCTTATGACATGCCCAAAACCCCCTCCTCATTGCCTCTCCTTTCGTACTCTCAATTTCCTATTTATGTTCGTCCTCGGTCGATTCCAAATCTCTTTTCCATGGACGCATCGCCACAAATAATGCGATGATCATTGCCACAATCAGCCAGTCCCTCCCGATCAGCAAAATCGCCATCCATGGATATCCTCCATAAGGATGCGTCACCTCATGAGAAATGCTATTCACCAATAAAACAATCAGCACTCCCGGCGTAAGAAAACGGATGCAGATATCCCACCCGCGTGTCAAAACAAGGTCCCCGGTGCGGCAGATATACGCGCGTAATCGCTTCGCTTTAAAAATCCACCCCACCAAAATACATTGAAGAATTCCGATCACCACCAGCCCATAGTGCGTAACAAAATGATCCAAGATGTCAATCCAGAACAAGCCTCCCTGTGTGGCAAAAACAATACTCGCCAAAAATCCCGTCAGGCAAGTTACCGAAACGACCGACTCCCGTCGATAATGAAATTTGTCCACCACAGCGGCACTAAAAACTTCAATTAACGAAATCGCACTGGATAAACCCGCCAAGACCAACGAGGAAAAAAACATCACACCAAAAACCTTAGAAAATGCCGGCATCAAACTAATGGCTTGCGGATAGGTCACAAAAGCCAGACCAATTGATTCCGTTACCACCTCGCTGACCGGCTTGCCTGTCGCCTGGGCCATATACCCTAACGTTCCAAAAACAGCAACCCCTGCGAGAAGAGAAAAAATACTGTCGCTGAATCCAATGATCACTGCATCCTGAACAAGATTCGCCTTCCTCGGAAGATATGATGCATATGTCACCATAATCCCAAACGCTAATGATAACGAGAAAAAAATCTGAGAAAACGCCGCGACCCATATTTGAGGTGTTCGCAGCATATGAAAATCCGGCGTGAGATACACCCTGATCCCTTCTGCCGCCCCTTTGAGCGTCAGACTCCATATCACCAAAAGTCCAATTAAGACAAATAACAGCGGCATAAAAATTTTATTGGCCCGCTCCAGCCCTTTCTGAACACCAAAAAATACAATCATCCAACAGATTCCCCACACGGCAATCAAGGAAAATAAAATTTTCGCACGAACATCCCCGATCTGAAAAGGCCCTGGGCTAATCTGCAAAAACTGATCAAAGAAAAAAGCCTTGGTGTCCGCCGCCCACGATAAATGCATAGAAAAGAAGACATAGTTCAAACACCACGCAATAATCACAGAATAATACAACATGATGCCATACATCGCGCAATTCACCGCCCACCAACCGCACCATTCCCAATGCCGATCGATCTTGGCGAAACTCATGGGGGCGCTGCCTCTCATCTTATGACCAATCCCCAGCTCAAGGATCAGCAGCGGAATGCCCACAACGCCCAGCGCAATAATATATGGAATTAAAAAAGCGCCTCCCCCATTTGCATAACACAAATAAGAGAAGCGCCAAATATTGCCTAACCCCACTGCAGATCCAACTGCGGCAAAGAGGAAACCTGCACGAGACCTCCATTGTGCACGGGGATGATGCGGTTCACTGAGTTGAAGTTGTTTAGACATTATTTCATCATGACGCCAGGACACGCTGACGCTCAAACACAAAAAAATAAAGACATCACCCAGTGAAAACAGGACAACCCCCTACCACAACAATTTGCCCCGCGTCCTTTATTTTTTCGTGTTTGAACGTCCAGCCCTAATCATTTTTTCAAAATTAAAACAAATTCAACGCATTGCTTAAAATAAATGACGCAAAGACAATCGAAACCATTGACATCAATTTGATCAGAATATTCATGCTCGGCCCTGATGTATCCTTGAACGGATCTCCGACTGTGTCACCAACAACAGCCGCTTTATGACACACCGATCCTTTCCCGCCGAGATTTCCTTCTTCAATATACTTCTTGGCATTGTCCCATGCGCCACCGGAATTCGCCATCATCACAGCCATCACAAAACCGGCACCCGTTGCCCCCATGAGCAGGCCGCCAAGCGCATTAACACCTAATAAAAGCCCAACAGTAACTGGCACGATAATAGCCAACATGGCAGGAAGGATCATTTCCTTTAACGCAGACTTTGTTACAATGCTAACGCATGTCGCATAATCCGGTTTTCCTGTTCCATCCATAATCCCTTTAATTTCCCTAAACTGACGGCGAACTTCACCGACGACCTGTCCGGCAGCGCGCCCGACAGCACCCATGGTCAATGACGAAAAAATAAACGGCATGGTGATCCCGATAAACAACCCGACTAAAACAGATGGACTAAAAAGATCTATCAGTACTGTTCCTCCGGCAATTTCAATCTGACCTTTAAATGACGCGACCAAGGCCAACGCGGTTAATGCTGCTGAACCAATCGCGAACCCTTTTCCTGTGGCCGCTGTTGTATTGCCTAAAGAATCCAGGGCATCAGTCCTCACGCGAACCTCCGGCCCTAAATGAGCCATCTCCGCATTCCCACCGGCATTATCCGCAACTGGACCATAAGCATCCGTTGCCAATGTTATCCCAAGCGTCGACAACATGCCGACCGCGGCAATACCGATACCAAAAAGCCCTGCAAATTTAAAACTCAGCAGGATCGCCACTGAAACGACAAGAATCGGAAGTGCCGTTGACATCATCCCGACGGATAAACCCGCAATAATAACCGTTGCCGGCCCTGTTTGAGAGGCCTGAGCAATATTTTTTGTCGGATTAAACTCTGATGATGTGTAGTATTCTGTGATGAACCCAATGATCAAACCGGCTCCTAAGCCGCTGATGATCGCCCAGAAAACACCCATGGCTGCTTCAGCAGGAAGAAGTTTTTTTACAACGAATAATGAAAAAACAACAACCAATACCGATGAGATCATCACCCCTTTATGAAGGGCCTTTAATAAAACTTTCTGCGATGTTTCTTCCCCGGTACGGACAAATACCATCCCGATCATTGATGCCAAAATCCCCACAGCCGCAATGGCCATCGGAAGCACCACTCCATTCAAACCAAAAGCTGCAATCCCTAACGAGGCTGCCGCAACGATCGACCCGACATAACTTTCATAAAGATCAGCGCCCATCCCGGCTACGTCGCCAACATTATCCCCAACATTGTCTGCGATCGTTGCAGGATTACGAGGATCATCTTCCGGAATACCCGCTTCCACTTTTCCAACAAGGTCTGCGCCGACATCAGCAGCCTTGGTGAAAATGCCGCCTCCGACTCGCGCAAAAAGCGCCAGAAAACTTGCTCCAAGTCCAACCGTTAACATAACACTGGTGATCGCTTCCAGGTTGTCCCCGTAATACATCCTTAATCCCAAAAACCAAAGAACCACAATCAACAGGCCTATACCAACCACTGAAAATCCCATGACACAACCAGAAGAAAACGCAACGCGCAGGCCATCGTTTAACGATGTTTGGCAGGCATGCGCTGTTCTGGCAGAGGCGGATGTCGCGGTTTTCATCCCGACAAACCCGGCTAATCCGGAACAAAAACCCCCTGTCAAGAAGGCAAATGGAACAAAAAATGATACATTACCTAAATACGCCAGTCCTAAAAGAACAACAAAAATAATCACGAAAACGACACTGACCGCTTTATACTGACTGCTTAAAAACGCTGACGCGCCTTCACGGACCGCCGCAGCGATCTCTTTCATACGATCAGTTCCTTCATCTTTCTTAAGAATTCCTATTGCCAGAAAAGCAGCTAATGCTAACGCAGCGACTGACAACACCGGTGCCAACCAAAACAAACTCGCCATGTTTTCCTCCCCCTTTTTGCAAAAACCCTATTATGTAACGAATAACATGTAACGAGAAACGTGTAACCCTCTGTTACCCGTCACTCGTAACTCGTAACTGAATTTATCCCTTGTTCGGCTTACGCCCATGATTGGCCTTTTTACTGCGCCAGTTCAACTTGCCTTTCTTGCTGCTCTTTCCCATAGTAAAACTCCTTATGATTTCTTATATTAATAAAAATTCGCCTAAATGCATAGAATTATTGTCACTATTTATACTCTGAATCAAAAAAAATGCAATGGAAAAGATACAAAACGTTCAAGGAACCAGCACCAAAATTGCCATGAACGTAATAAAGACTACAAATCCAGTAAATTTTCCAGTTCATCTACTCTATTAATAATCCGCCAGGGCTTGGCTTTTTCCAGCTCTACCAAAGAACATGAACCGGTTGTCACCGCGACTGTCTTAACTCCAGCAGAATGCCCTGTCTCAACATCAATCACCATATCCCCGACAAAAATCGCCTGCGCCGCATCACAGTGCAATCGCTCAAAAATCCGCAAAAGAATATCCGGAGCAGGTTTCGACCGACGCAATTCGTCCCCGCAAACAACATCATCAAAAAACGAAAGGATGTTCAGATGTTCCATCACAATCAATGAATATTTTTTTGGTCGATTGCTGGCCACGGCTAACTGATAACCGCGCGCTTTGAGCGTTTGAAGCAGTTTCAATGCGCCGGGCAACAGCGAGGACCCTCGCAATAACGCCGCTGCATGATGCGCGCGATAAACCTCAATGGCTGCATCAATATGCTGTTCACCAACAAACATCTGAACGAGATGCCGGTCTCCCCAGCCTACCGTACGCTTGATCGTCTGAGAGTCGACAGGCGGGCATCCAAACGTTTGCAGCGTGTAATTTAATGTCTCCTCAACAGCAGGATAGGCATTAATCAGGGTTCCGTCTAAATCAAATATAATCACATTCATCATGGAGGAAATATCCAAGCCAATATATCACTGAGGGCTGACCACACCGCCGGACATGATAAATCTCACGGCTTCTTCAACCGAGATATCGGTAAAGACAATCTCTTTCCGGGCGACAAGAATAATAAATCCTGTGACCGGTCCAGGGGCGCTGGGAACAAACACCGTGCACATATCATCATGCAAATGATCGTTTATCCGTTGGCTATTTTCATTGGTCAAAAATCCAAAGGAATAAACTCCCTTGCGTGGATATTCCACCAACACAACAGTCTTAAACTTAAGCCGTCCACGAGAAAAAAAGAAATCAGCGATCTCTTTTACAGCCGGATAGACCTGCTTAAAAAACGGGAGCCTTAAAAACATCTTCTCGACCGCCTGCTGCATTTTTAAACCAAAATATCGCGTCACTAAAAATCCCATCACAACGATCAAAATAATTCCTAAAATCAGCCCCAGTCCTGGAAGATAAAATCCCAAATATTCCCGCATCACAGGATCAATATATTTACCTAAAAGCCCATCGGCAAAGTTCATGACCCAAACAAACAAATACACGCTTAATCCCAATGGCAAAAAGGCCAATAATCCTGAGAAAAAATACTTGCGCAATTTTGAAAACATCGTTTCCCCCTTTTAAAATACTGGTGCTTCTATAAAATTTTTCTGTCGCCCTATTGTGCCGCGGCATGGCGATATTTCGCGTTATGTTATAAAATACAAACCAAATACTCCCAAACTATAAACAATGAGAATCAACCAGGAATCCCATCCGATATTCAGCAACTTGGCCTTCTGGCGCTGTTTTAGTCCTTGCAGAACAATAAACGTTAAGATAAAACCAATCATAATTGTAAAAATATGCGCCGTTGACACATCCTGCAGCAACGCTCGACCGCGGGCAAAAGGATC
>CAZBHY010000076.1:0-7082 GCA_964491705.1 uncultured Planctomycetales bacterium | reverse complement strand
ATCATTTTTAACGCTATATACGTTTTCCAAACAGAATTGGCACCGACCTCAGTCTGAAGTCGCCATGTTGATGAAGTTGATTTGTCTTGGTTTGGAACAGAAGGTGGACGATCTTATTCGTAAAAATGTTCGGTTTAATTTTATTGGTCAGCAGGAGGGTGTTCCCAATGATGTTTTGACGCGTCTTGAGAAGACGCGGGAAGCCACCTCACGCAGCACGGGTTTACAGGTAAATTTGGCGTTTAATTATGACGGACGGACGGAAATTCTTGATGGGGTTAAGGCGGCCGTTCGTGCGGTTCAGGATCATCAGATCCGGATCGATGAGATCGATGAAAAATTTTTCAGCACTGTCTTATACACCCAAGGATTGCCTGATCCGGATCTGGTGATCCGGACGTCCGGTGAGCAACGTATCAGCAATTTTTTATTGTGGCAGATTTCGTATTCTGAATTATATTTTACAGATGTTTTTTGGCCGGATTTCACCAAAGAGGAATTTGGCAAGGCGATCAACGATTATCAGCATCGGGAGCGCCGATTTGGTGATGTCGCGCCACCATCACGTTCACTTTAGGATGAGCCTATGTCTTGGAAACGATTTTTCAGCTCGAGCATTTGTGTGGCAGTCGTTTTAAGCGGCATTTTTTTTGAATCCGTTTTCATGCTGGTGATGATTGGTTTGACCATCGGCGGCCTGTATGAGTTTTTTTACATGATCAAGAGGAAGGGCATTCCGATTTATAGTTATATTGGTATTTTTATCGGGGTCATGATCCCGTTGTCGATTTGGCATCAGTTTGAGTTGACAAAGAATTGGGAGTTGTTCTTTATTACGTTGATGTTTTTGATGGTGCTGCTTCTTCAGTTTACGCGGAAAGACAATACCAACGCGGTGGTTGGAATTTCCACAACGATGTTTGGTGTATTTTATGTGTCCTGGCTGTTTAGTTTTCTTGTGAAACTCCGGTTTTTGCTGCCTGGAATCGCTGGGGTAAAATTAGTCGGATTCATTTTGATTGTTACGAAATTGGGCGATATCGGCGCGCTTCTGATTGGGAGCTGGATTGGGAAAAATCCGTTGTTGCCGCGGATTAGCCCAAACAAGTCCGTTGAGGGTGCCATCGGCAGCATTGTTTTTAGTATTATTGGGGCAATTGGGTGTTGGGGCTTGTTGCCCAGAGAGCCGCAATTTTCATTGTTGCAAGTGGCGACGATGGGGGCATTTTTTGGGGCAATGGGTCAGCTGGGAGATTTGTCGGAATCATTGATTAAGCGCGACTGCCAAATCAAAGATTCTGGAAAATTTTTGCCGGGTATGGGTGGTGTTTTGGACATTATTGACAGCCTCTTGTTTTCTGTGCCGGCATTTTATTTATACATTGTTGCTGTTTTAGATCCGACCTTAATGTTGAATGGCTAATATGAAGCGCATTGCGATACTCGGTTCAACCGGGACAATTGGTGTGAACACATTGAAGGTGGTGGAGAGGTTCCCGGATCGTTTCGAAGTGTTTGCTCTGACCGCATATAACAATGTGGATGTTCTGATTCAGCAGGCGCAGACATTCCGACCAAAATATATTGGAATTAACAGCCAGCATAACGCAAACGTGAGGCAGTGTTTGCGTGGGTGGGATGCCAAGATTGTCGATGCAGAAAACGATTTGGCTGAGTTGTGTTCTTTGAATGATGTGGACATCGTGGTCATTGGTATCACGGGAAGGGCGGCGCTAGAGCCTTTTTTGGCATCTGTGCGGTCAGGGAAAACCATTGCATTAGCGAATAAAGAGGCCTTGGTGATTGCCGGGGCCATGTTGATGCGTGACGCCAGGGAATATGGGGCGACGATCATTCCTGTTGATTCAGAACAAAGTGCGATCTTTCAGTGTTTGGCCGGACAACGTCGAGAGGATCTCAAAAAGGTATATCTGACGGCGTCTGGAGGGGCTCTTAAGGATGTTCCCCAGGCTATGTTTGATCAGGTGACGGTTGACGAGATTTTAAAACATCCGCGATGGACGATGGGGGCCAAGATCACGGTGGATTCGGCTACGATGATGAATAAAGGTTTTGAGGTGATTGAGGCGCAATGGCTTTTTGATTTAGCGCTGGATCAAATTGAAGTGGTCGTGCATCCTGAGGCCTTGGTTCATTCCATGGTCTGTTTTCAGGACGGAGTGGTGATGGCACAGTTAGGGGCGACGGATATGCGTGTTCCGATTCAATATGCGTTGACCTATCCGGAACGATGGGCCTCTCCGGTCAATGATTTAGACTTTTTTGAGATCAGCCGACTGAATTTTGAACGCTTGAATGATAAAAAATTTCCAGCCTTTTCGCTGGCACTGGATGTTGCTCGGGAGGGGGGAATCAAGCCGTGTGTGTTGAACGCTGCGGATGAAATCGCGGTGGAGGCATTTTTGTCAGGGGCCATTGGGTTTTCAGATATTTATACGGTGGTAGAACGCGTTGTTTGCCGTTGTCCCAATCGGCCGTTCACGGATATCGATGATCTTTTGGAGGCGGATTGTTGCGCACGTGACATGGCGGCACACGAAGTCGTTGACTTGAAGAATGCAAGGAAAGGTGTGATATGAGCGTGGTCATTTTTTTATTTATTTTAGGCATTTTGGTTATTGTCCATGAATGGGGTCATTTTATTTCGGCACGGTTTTTGGGTATTGGGGTTGATAAGTTTTCCATTGGATTCGGACCAGAGATTTTTTCCCGTAAGGTTAAAGGAACGGATTTTATTGTTTCTGCAATTCCATTGGGTGGCTATGTCAAACTGGCGGGTGATGAGCGCTCGAATTGCCAAGGGGCGACCAATGAGTTTTTTTCTCGTCCCGTGTGGCAGCGTGCAGTGGTGGTAATGATGGGTCCGGTGGTGAATTTTTTATTTGCGTATATGTGTTTTTTCTTTTTGTTTTCTGTCACCGGATATCCGATCAAAGACAATCAGATCGGTGAGGTGATGCCGGGGATGCCCGCATTTGAATCGGGGCTATTGGCGGGGGACCGTATCGTCAAGGTTAATGATCAGCCGATTGTGAAATGGGTTGATTTGCAGGCAGCGGTATTCGCCAGCGAAGGTAAGGCTGTGCAGATTACGCTCAAGCGGGCAGAGCAGCAAATGGTCATCGGGCCGATTACTCCAGTTTTTGAAACAGCGATGATTGACGGCAAGGAGCAGCAATATCCGGTGATCGGCCTGAAACCTAGTCTGCAACGGTATGGTCTTGGCCGTTCGTTCATGGAATCCGGAAAAGAGCTGTGGTCGGTTATTTCTATGACGGCCGATACGCTATGGAAGATTGTACTGGGAAAAGAATCGGCCAAGGATAAACTTGCTGGTCCGATTCGGATTTTCGATGTTATTAAAGACGCGTCACATATGGGTTTTGCCTATGTGATTTTTATTGTCGCGGTGATCAGCGCGAGCCTGGGTTTTTTTAATTTGTTTCCCATTCCGATTTTAGATGGCGGGCATTTGATGTTTTTTCTGATTGAGTGGGTGCGGGGAAGGCCCTTGCCTCTGAAGGTGGAAGAAGGTTTTATGCGTGTTGGATTCAGCCTCTTGATTTGTCTGATGGTCTTTGTTTTGTACAATGATATCGTTTATATGGGTTGGGCGGATAGTGCGATTGGTTTTTTGAAAAAAATGTTCTAATACATGCATTGAAAGGGGGACGCTGTGGAAACTGATCACCTTCGTTCCAAGGTTAGCCAATATTTGATTCACAAGACAGATTTTGTCAAAATGAAAGACAATTTCTCGGAGGATCAGCTCCGGGTGTATGTTGATCGGGCGATCACCAATTTATGTTATGACGACCATATTGAGGTGTCGATGGACGAGCGTATCCGTCTGATCAAAAGTTTTGTTGAATCGACGATGAGCTTGGGGCCGCTGCGCCCTTTGATGGAAGATAAGGACATCACGGAGATTATGGTCAATGGGCCTAATTAGGTTTTTATTCAGAAAGACGGTAAGATCGTGTTGTCGGATGTTAAATTTGAAAGCGCGGCTCAGCTTCATCATACCATTCAGAAGCTGCTCGCTACCGCGGGATCCAGTGGGCGCATTGATGAGTCATCACCGTATGTGGATTTTTGTCTGCAGGATGGATCGCGTATTAATGCCGTTGTTCCGCCATGCACGTTGGGAGGGGCAGTGGTGACGATCCGCAAGTTTTCGGATGCGATATCAAGCGTTGACCATCTGCTCACTCGCAATATGTTTGATAAAAATATGGCGGTTTTTTTAATCGCGGCGATGCAGGCAAAGCTGAATGTATTTTTCACCGGCGCCACTGGAACCGGTAAAACTACGGCGTTGAATGTTTTTTCGCGTCATATTCCCGATGATGAGCGTATTATTACCATTGAAGATACGCCGGAGTTGCGGTTGAAGCAGGACCACGTGGTGACTTTGTTGACAAAACCAGCGAATATCGAGGGAAAAGGTGAGATCACCATTCGGCATCTCTTCATCAATTCGTTGCGCATGCGTCCTGATCGGATCATTATCGGTGAAATTCGCTCGGCAGAAATGCTGGACCTGATTCAGTCCATTTCTTCAGGGCATTCAGGCTCTCTGGCGATTGTGCACTCGGATTCTCCAGAAGATGCCTTTAATCGTATGGTCACAATGATGATGATGGCGGGCCTTCCACTGAGCACGCAGGAGATCCGCAAGCAAGTCGCACGGGCCGTTGATTTGATTGTTCATATTGAATTATTTTCTGATGGGGTGCGGCGGATTACCAATGTCACGGATTCGTATTATGATAAAGAAAAAGATGAAATTTTTTTAAATGATATTTTTAAATTTGTTCAAGATAAAAAGGAGCCGGATGGCAAGATCGTCGGTCATTGGAATAAGACCCGGCAGTGGCCATCGTTCCGGATGAAATTTGAACGGCACAATATTAAATTGCCAGATGGGTTTTTCGAATAGCAAAGGATCAGGATATGTATTGGTCTCAGTATTTTATTCCAACAATGAAAGAGGATCCGGCTGGCGCTGAGGCAGTCAGCCATCGACTCAGTTTGCGGGCTGGTCTGGTTAACATGCTGACGGCTGGGGTGTATTCCTATCTGCCGTTGGGGTTGCGTGTCCTCAAGAAAATTGAGGGCGTGATCCGTCAAGAAATGGACACGGCAGGGGCGCATGAAGTTTTTTTGCCATGCCTTCATCCGATTGACATCTGGGAAAAGACCGGACGGGTTGAGGTGATGAAAGATGTCATGATCCGTTTCCAGGATCAGCGCGGGCGAGGCCTATGTTTGGGCCCTACCCATGAAGAGATCATTACAGATTTAGTGCAAAAGTATGTGCAGTCGTATCGTCAGCTTCCGTTGGTGTTGTATCAGATTCAAACAAAATTTCGTGATGAAATCCGTCCGCGATTTGGCATTGTACGGGCATGTGAGTTCATTATGAAAGATGCATATAGTTTTGATTGTGATCAAGGCGGATTAAAAAAGAATTATGCGCTGATGTATGAGGCATACAAACGGATTTTTAAACGTTGCGGTTTGGATGTCATTATTATTGATGCGGATTCAGGAGCGATGGGCGGCAGCGTGTCTCATGAATTTATGATTCAAAGTCCTATTGGGGAAGACACCGTTGTCCAATGCCCGGTGTGTGGATATTGTGGCGGGGGTCTTGTGGATGCGGATAAACGCATATGCCCAGATTGTGGCGCGGAAATGAACGTTCAGTCTGCTTTGGAGATCGGACATATCTTTCAGCTGGGCACCAAATACAGTCAGGCCCTGGGTGCAGTGTATCTTGCTGACGATGGCAGTCAGCGCCCCATGATTATGGGCTGTTATGGCATTGGAGTCAGTCGCTTGATCGCTGCGGTGATTGAAACGCATCATGATGAAAAAGGCATTGTTTGGCCGCGGGAGGTTGCTCCATTTGATGTCGAACTGATCCTATTGCAGGCATCTGATGAAGCGATTGTGAATTTGGCTAAGCAGTATGAAGCGCAATTGAACACTTTGGGATTGGATGTCTTGATTGATGATCGCGTCGACAGCCCTGGGCGGAAATTTAATGATGCCGAATTAATTGGTATTCCGTACCACGTGGTGATCGGTAAGCGTGGTTTGGACAATGGTAAGGTGGAAGTCAAAAACCGTAAGACATTGCAGGTTGCTGAGGTTCCGCTTGATGGCCTGAGTCAGTATTTTCAAGGGATGATGGACAATGGATCACGATGAATGTTTGGAATTGGAAGGCATCATTGCGCCAGCGTTGTCTGATGGCGGATTTGAGGTGTTTGATATCCTGATCAACCATAATCATGGAACGGCGAATATTGAGCTGTTGGTTGATCATCCCAATGGCGGCATTCAAATGAATGAATGTGCTGATTTGAATCGCCGCATTGTCGCGGTGATCGATCAGGATGGGCGTTATGGTGATGATTATACCCTGAGTGTCTGTTCGCCAGGGTTAGACCGTCCGCTGAAATCGCGCAAGGATTTTCAGCGCGTGTTGGGCTCTCAGGTTCAAGTCACACATCAGGATCCGCATGACGCGGGCAGTCTCTCAGATCAGGGAATGCTGATGAAGGTCGATGAACACAGTATTTTGGTCATATCAAAGAAACGAGGAGAAGTAAAAATACTTCTGGAACATATTCAACATGCAGGTGTCATTATATAAGAAGGAGCAATGGCAATGGATAATGTCGAGTTGATGACAATTTTAGATCAATTGGAGCGTGACAAAGGAATTGATAAAGAAATTTTGATCCAAGCTGTCGAGGCTGCGGTTGCATCAGCGGCAAAGAAGGTTTGGACTGTCCAAGAGGATGATGAGATTCAAGTATCTTTTGACCGTAAAACGGGTAAGATCGCGGCATTTGCGGATGGCCATGAGATTCGTTCCAGCGAGTTTGGACGAATCGCTGCGCAAACGGCAAAACAGGTGGTGATTCAAAAAATTCGCGAAGCGGAGAAGGATGTTGTTTTTAATGAGTTCAAGGCGCGAGAAGGGCAGCTGGTCAGCGGAAGCGTGTATCGTTTTGAGCGTGGGAACATCATTGTGGATTTGGGCA
>CAZBHY010000075.1:0-7151 GCA_964491705.1 uncultured Planctomycetales bacterium | reverse complement strand
GATCCAACTGTTAGGCTGACCTTATGAAATATATTTTCAAATTATCATTCCTCTTCTGCGGCATCTTCCTTTGCTCATGGATTCCATCATCTGCCCAAACTAAACCCCTGCAGACATTCACCCTCAACGATGGGACATCCATCAAAGGAACGCTGACCGGCGTGCGTGACAGTGATGGAGCCTATCTGATCCAGACAGACACCATGGGCTCCGTTACCGTGGATGCTGAAAAGGTCCTCATGATTTCAGCTGATCAAAATCCCGCGCCTCAGATCAGTGGCAGCGTATCCAAGCAAGGCGAAACACCACAAAAAATTTCTTCATCTGATGTGCAACAGGCACAGGACATTCTCATGTCTGACCCGTCGATCAGTCAAGCGATCCAGGAGTTAATGACTGATCCAGACATTGTAAAACTGCTTCAAGATCCGCAAATTATGCAGGCGGTCATGACCATGGATCCAGCGACCATCCAATCCAATCCAAAAATACAACAGCTTTTACAGCACCCCAAAATGCAACAGATCATTGAACGTTCACAGCAAAAACTCAGCGGCCATGCGTTAGAACCCTAGCGCCTTACCTTAAATATATTTTGTACCCAGAACTCTGCCACAATTGAAACATGCGCTTGACCACCTGAGGTCCATGACGCAATATAGAAAAAGATCCGGGTGTGCCCTTCCGGGAATCTAAACTGATCTCCTTAATCCTCAGACCGCGGTCATGCGCCTTGACAAAAAACTCCAGATGGATATCAAAGCCATTGCTTTCCAGATTCAACGCGAGAAATTCGGAGCGCGGAAAACCAACGGTGCCAGAACCAATATCCCGCACGCGTACATCCTGCAGCCAACACGCCATCAGCCAATATCCCCGACTGCACACCTTGCGTCCAAAAGGAATATGCGCTGCGCCTCCCAAATACCGTGACGCCACAACAATATCTGCCTCACGCATCTGATCATAAACAGCACACACTCCCGCAGCCGCAAATGGCAGATCCACATCACAATAAATCACACATTCCGATGAGGCAGCAGCGACCAATCGCTTTAATGTCGCGCCCAGCCCTTGATTATTTTCGTTGCGCATGAGTTTGACGCACTCATTTTTCTCGGCGATGCCCTGCAGCACATTCCAACTCGTATCAGTGCTTGCATCATCACACACCACAATTTCCAAACTCAGGCTTTTCTCCCGAAAAGCGCGCACAACATCAGACAATGATGCGTCAATATAACGCGATGAATTATAGATGGGAATAATAACAGACAGGTCACTCATGTTCCAATACATCCAAAAATGTCCCAGCATCAGGGGGGTTGCTCATCACACGGCGGCTAGAAAGAAATCGATCAAACACCATCAGGGCTTGGCCGGCCTCAATAATCATTGCTCGCTGGCGCCAAAGATCAACCGCTCGAGTTAAATACGCCGATCCGCGCTCTTCATCACCCAGAAAAAACATCATCCCTGCTAAATTATAATATGCCTCCGCATAATCCGGCTTGAGCTCAATCGCCTTGATTAAGGCGTCATAGCTATCGTCATAACGCTCCAATGCGGAATACGCCGGAGCCATCGAAAAATACATATCCGGATCATTCGGATTCAATGCGACGGACTGTTCAAACTGCTCGACAGCCTCGTCCATCAATCCTTCGTCCATATAAATAATGCCCAGCGCATTACGTAACATGCCGCTAGTGGGACTCAACCGAACTGCCTTTTCATGATAGACAATATCGTTACGATAATCCGAATTGCGCACCAGCGTTCTCACAAAACTAAAACCAATCCAACACCACATCACCGCGCATAAACAATAGGCTGCCCATCGGCTTTTGGATTTTCCATACGCTGTCCCCGCCACATATCCAGAAGCCATCAAAAGACAAAACGCAAAAGATGCGCCATATAAATACCGTTCCGCATAAAGGACAGAACTCGGGATGATTTGAGCGGACGGCAACAGGCTTAAAAAAAACCATCCGACACAAAACGCCGCCAGCGGTTTTCCCCGGCGATATAACATGACCGCCCCTACGATCAATGCCATGATCACGAGCACTGACAGCAGCGCCTGCGCATCCCAGATGGATTGCGACAAAAATAATGCGCGATCAAAATCCGCTTGATCAAAAGAAAAAATACCCGGAGAGATCATCCGGTTGTGCGTCAGTACTACTGGAAAGATCAATACCCATAGATAAGTGCCCCACGATTTTAAAACCACCAGGCCTGTCTGATATGCGGCTCCAAAAGGATATTGACCTCGACTGAGCTGGCCTAAGACCGCCCACTTTAATAATACATACACGCCAAAGATCGCAACAAAAGGAAGCAGGCGTTTAACAGCGCGGCCCCATTGAAAACGTTGCGGCGAAAAAAAGGCATCATAAAAAAACAATAAAACCGGTACGGACAATGCCAATTCATGCGTAAACATCGCCAGGGCAGCGCACCCCAATGACAACCCATAGTAGCGGCGGACCAACCCTCCCTCACGGAGCTCTGGCATCTGTTTTAATGCGACCGCTGCACTCTCTCCAAACATCCGGACATAATAATAAAATGACCATAACAACAAAACAATTCCAACGGTGTCCACTGCTGCTGTCATGGCCGTGATTGATTCCACATGCACGGGATGCACAGCAAACATCAGCGCCCCCCAAAAGGCAACGGTGGCGTTATCGGCCAACAACCGCATCAAACGATAAACGCCCCACACGCCGATCATATGAATCGCAATCGAAAAAAGATGAAAGCCAAATGGATGCCCACCGGAAAAATGATACATCATAGAAAAAATCACTGTACGCAAGGGAGAATAAATCCCCTCCTGGGTTTCGGGCGTCACATAGCCGATAAAAAAACGTGGGAGGTTAGCGATATTGCGAATGAGAGGCCAATGAACAATAAAATCAAAATCATCGGTAATAAACTGATTTGGAAAAATATTAATAAATGACAACAGCGCAACGCCCAGCACCACCGCCTGCGCCCATGTTTCATTTTTCCAAATCTTATCCAACATAACAGCCCCCAAAAAAACTGTGACATCGATTAGAGCGTCTGCGAACGCAGCTGACCGCACGCGCCATCTGCCTGCTGCCCTTTGGACCAACGGATCGTGGCATGAACACCCTGAGCGATCAAGATATCGCGAAACGCATAAATATCTTGCCGCGCTGGCGTCTTCCATTCAAATTCTTTGACAGGATTATACGGGATCAAATTCACCTTGCAGAGCATGCCTTTCAGCAATCGCCCCAAACCGCGCGCCGCATCTTCCGTCGATGTCAGTGGATCGATGAGTAGATACTCAAACGTAATCTGCCGACGCGTGGCCTGTGTATACTCCCGGCAGGCCGCCATTAAGTCCGCCAATGGATATTTGGCGCTGACCGGCATCAAAGAACCGCGAATCTGATCATTATGACCATGCAAAGAAACCGCCAGCTCAATCTGCCGATTAAATTGTGCCAATGCTTTTAACCCAGGAATAATCCCGCAGGTAGACACCGTAATCCGACGAGCCGCGATGCCCATACCCCAGGATGAATTCATCATTTCGATCGCCTTGCTGACAGCTGGCCAATTGTCCAGTGGTTCCCCGGTTCCCATGAAAACAATATGCGTCACCCTGCGCCGCTCAAGACTCTGCGCATACAGGACCTGCATCACCATCTCTCCGCAGGTCAGATCTCTGGCCCATCCACCAACACCGCTCGCGCAAAATCGGCAGGCAAATTTGCACCCTGCCTGAGACGACACACACACCGTAAGACGGCCACTGGCCGGAATGGCCACGGTTTCAATTTTCTGACCATCGTTTAATTCAAGAAGATATTTCCGGGTCTGGCCCGCAAGGCCAGATGAACTTTGACAGGAAAAAACAGGAAAAGGAAAATCCGCTTTGATCTTACGGCGCAGATCAGGCGGAATATTCGTCATCTGATCGAAATCCAATATGCCGTGTCGATAAATCCACTCAAAGATTTGTTTCGCTCGAAAGGACTTTTCCCCACACGATTGAACGTAGGAAGCAATCTCACCAAAAGAACTGTCCAAAATTGTCGCCTGAGGCATCACGCCAACATCTCCTCAAAATCCCCTCACCCCATCTATCAGGACATCGTCTCTGTCTGATTCACAATCTTTTCTTCAAATTCGCCCATGGCTCGAAATTTTTTATACCGCTGATCCAGCAGTTCCATCGTGCTCAATTGCGACAGATTCTTCATGTCGCGCACAATGATCTGCTTCAAGGCCTGCGCAACAAAAGCCGGGTCCCGATGCGCGCCTCCCAGCGGCTCCGGAATGACATCATCAACAATGCCGAATTTTGACAAATGATTGCTGGTCAATTTCAAGGCCTGTGCCGCCTCAGGCGCCTTGACGCTGTTGCGCCATAGAATGGACGCACATCCCTCAGGGGAAATCACAGAATAATACGCATTTTCTAAAATGTGAACGCGATCCGCGACAGCGAGACCCAACGCACCGCCACTGCCGCCCTCTCCAATAACCGTCGCGATCAAGGGAGTACGTATGCCGGACATGTCCCGCAAATTCTCTGCGATCGCCTGCGCCTGCCCGCGCTCTTCTGCCCCGAGACCCGGATAAGCACCAGGCGTATCGACAAAAATAATCACAGGAATAGACAATTTTTCTGCAAGCCGCATCAGCCGAATGGCCTTACGATACCCCTCTGGATGCGCACAGCCAAAATTCCGTACGATATTTTCTTTGGTATCCCGGCCTTTTTGATGGCCCATCATCAAAACGCGATGGCCGTCGATTCTGGCCAGACCCGCTACCAAAGCCGCATCATCCGCAAAAAGACGGTCGCCGTGCAATTCAACAAAATCCGTCGCGATCAAATGAATATAATCAAGGGTATACGGCCGGGCAGGATGGCGCGCGATCAGCACCCTCTGCCAATCACTCAGATGCCCGTAAATATTCTGTTTCATCTGATTCAATTTTTGATCAAGTTTGCGGATTTCTGCTGCCAAATCAACCTTCTTATCCTGACCAAAATGCTTCAATTCATCAATTTTACTTTCCAACTCAATAATCGGTTTTTCAAAATCCAAAATAACTCTGGCCATGCCGTCATCCTCGCTTTTGAAAACGATGGCAGCTATCAAACCGAAAGCTGCCATCTCTTTTTAACATATCCCGCGTCTCAGATTAATCCACAATGACAACCTTCGCGCCCATGGGAAGAAAATCATACAACTCTTCGACATCCTGATTATGCATGCGCACGCACCCCGCTGTTGACTGCTGCCCGATCGTCTCTGGCTTGATCGTCCCATGAATCCCGTAACCTGGCAGGTCAAATCCAAGCCAGCGGGACCCAAGCTCATTTTGCGGACTTTCCGGCGGAACCACAACCCCCCGGTTAAACCATACCGGATCAATCAATCGGCTGGCCACGGTGAATTCGCCCACCGGAGTTGAATTGTTTTCACCGGTTGCCACACGATAAATTTTGACAGATTCACTGCCATCCCGTAAGATCAAAATATTCTGAGACTTATCAACAAAAACATTAAAATCCCCCTGCCACACACGAATCTTTTGGCCGACACGAATCACATCGCTTTTTAAATCATTGCTTTTTTGCAGAAAACCGACCGTCACGCCATATTTACTGGCAATCTTGCCCAAGGTGTCGCCGACCACAACCTCATGCATGACCGTTTTCCCTTCGACAGAACGATTGGATAAAATAATATCCATGTTCAATGCATGCAGATCCTGATGAACCTCTGTAATATTTTCGATATCCGGATATTGCTCAATAATATCCTGGTATAATTTCTTCGCCTCAACTGGCTTGCGGCCTTTCAGTTTACTGGCCTGCTCATAAAGCTCCTGCGCCTGCTTCTGCCGCGGCAATTCTTGTGCAATCACCTGACGAGGTGCGTTATGCTGCCCTCGGAAAACAATCAATAATACCACCGCCGCAAGAACGGCCCCGCCGACCATCATCATATTTTTATTCACATGTCTCTCCTGTTCATAGCCCTGCTCACCATAATAAACAATCACATTAAGAAATGATAAAGCACTGTTGCGAATCCGCCTCCCAATATCGCACCGACAAAAACCTGAAACGGTGTGTGGCCAATCAGCTCTTTCAAACGGCCCTCTTCAATCTTGCCCTTCCAATAAATATCATCCAGGATTTTATTCAAAATTTCTGCCTGTTGTCCTGTCTCCCGGCGAACACTTTGGGCATCAAACATGGTCACCATCGCAAATACCGCCGCCAAACCGAACACCACAGAATCAAACCCTAATTCTAAACCACACACCACCGCCAGCGCAACGACCCCAGCCGCATGACTCGACGGCATCCCGCCTGTTCCAATAAACCATCGAAAATTAAAACGCTTCTCTTGAACGATGCCATTGATCACCTTGAGCGTCTGGGCAAACACCCAGGTCAAAATCGTTATCAGCAGGACTTTGTTCAAACACTCCTCCCTGTCACATCATGGCCGTTTATCAAAAATCAGTTGCTCAGCCCCTCACCACGCCAATATTCCCTAACATTGACCAATGGGATGATTTATGATAGGTTACATTATAGTTTTTCAATCCCTAAAAAGCAAGTTGCAATCTTATTATCCCCCCTTAAAAAATCAGAATCCTTCTTGCGTATTGATCATCGATCAGCCACCCCCATGGTCTTTCAATGCGCAACAGACAGCCATTCTTATTTCTTAAACCGACCCCCTGTGGAGTATTCTCGTGCTCGCCAAAACATACAGCTATGGACTCATTGGGATTGATGCCTATCCAATCACCATTGAAGTCGATATCCAAAAAGGCATTCCATCGATGACCATTGTCGGCCTTCCTGACAATAGTATTAGAGAAAGCCGTGAACGCGTTCTTTCCGCGATCAAAAATAGCGGATTTGATCTGAAACCTCAAAAAATAACGATCAATCTTTCCCCCGCAGACACAAAAAAAGAAGGCGCATGTTTTGACCTCCCTATTGCTGTTGGCCTTCTGGCCGCCAGCCAGCAAATTCCAACACAAAAACTGCCATCCACACTGCTGATCGGTGAGCTTTCCCTTGATGGGACGATTCGACCAATCCGTGGAGCCTTGTCCATCTC
>CAZBHY010000074.1:0-7160 GCA_964491705.1 uncultured Planctomycetales bacterium | reverse complement strand
ACTTCCTCAATCTTGACAATGGAAATGGGACGTTTTTCACAGGCCTTGACCAAACCCGCAATAATCTTGGCGCGGTCAAAGGGCTGACGCCGTCCATCCTTTTTAATCACCATCAAGGGCACCCGCTCAACATATTCATAGGTTGTAAACCGCTTGCTGCACTTCAGACATTCCCTGCGCCGGCGAATCGACCCTCCATCGCCGCACAAGCGGGAGTCAATAACCTTGGTTTCTTTATAATCGCAAAAAGGACATTTCATTTTTCTCAGACTCTTTGACTGCGTTCCTGATACGGGTCCACGTCACCATGGCCAGTTGCACATCCGGCGATCGCTCCTACGCGCAAAAACCTTTACACCATTAATCCCTCATAAATCGGAAATTGACGCGTCAATTCCAGAACACCCTTCCGGATCTTCTCAAGTTCTATTTTATCATCACGATGCACAATCGCACGATTTATATACTCCGCCACCTTTTTCATTTCCGCCTGCTTCATGCCGCGCGTTGTCAACGCCGGGGTTCCAATACGGATACCGCTGGTCACCATGGGACTTTCGGGGTCAAAAGGAATCAAATTTTTATTTACCGTAATATGAACCTCATCCAAAACCTTCGAGGCGTCTTTTCCTGTAATTTTTTTCGGCCGAAGATCCACCATTAACAAATGATTATCCGTCCCTCCAGACACCACGCGAAATCCTAACGATGCAATCTCCTCAGCAAACGTCTGCGCATTGGCCACGACCTGTTTCTGATACACTTTAAAATCAGCACTCAGCGCCTCTTTAAACGCGACTGCCTTGGCCGCAATAACATGCATCAATGGACCGCCTTGAAGTCCCGGAAACACATGCGCGTCAATTTTCTTACCGAATTCCTCGCGACACAAAATCATTCCTCCACGCGGGCCTCTCAACGTCTTGTGTGTTGTTGTCGTCACAAATTCTGCATAGGGAATCGGACTCGGATGCAGACCCGCAGCCACCAACCCGGCAATATGGGCCATATCCACAAACAAAATTGCACCAACCTCATCACAAATCTCGCGAAACTTATCAAAATGGATAGTCCGCGAATACGCCGATGCCCCTGCCAAGATCAATCGGGGCCGATGCTCTTTCGCCAGCGCGCGAATCTGATCATAGTCAAACATCTCTGTCTTTTGATCAACCCCATAATGCACCACATGATACACCCTGCCGGAAAAATTCATTTTGTGCCCATGAGTCAGATGCCCTCCACAGGCCAAATCCAGCGTCAAAATCGTATCCCCCGGCTCAATGGCAACATTATAAACCGCATTATTGGCCTGAGACCCAGAATGCGGCTGAACATTCACCCACTGCGCGCCAAAAAGTTTTTTTGCCCGCTCAATGGCCAAATCTTCTGCGGTATCAACATTGACACACCCACCATACCATCGCCGATTGGGATATCCTTCCGCATATTTATTCGTCATCACGCTGCCCTGGGCTTGCATCACCGCCGGGGAAACAATATTCTCAGAGGCAATCAGCTCAAGATTGTTCTTTTGACGATCTAATTCTTTGGCAATCGCTTGAAATATCTCTGGATCTTCTTTTTTCAAATCATTCATCATCGTCATCCTCTCTCTGATTACGCACGCTCAAAAATTGGCCATCGCTCATATCCACGCGATCAGCGCCCTTGACCCTGAGCCGATGCCTCATTCAGAATCTTTTTCTCAATGTCCTTAATCTCCCTTATCCTGCGGGCATGACGGCCGCCTTCAAACTTTTCCTCAAGCCAGACCGTAATAATATCGCGCATGTCTTTCTTGCTGACGAATTCAGCCCCTAAGACAAGAATATTCGCATTATTATGCTGGCGAGACAACCGCGCCGCCTTAACGTTATAACATAACGCTGCATAAGCACCCGGAACTTTATTAGCGACAATACTGTGCCCGATACCGCTCATGCAGATTAAAATCCCCCGAGCCGAACGGTGCCCAGCCACCGCTGACGCAACTTTATATGCCAACGGTGGATAATCACATGGGACATCGCTTGTATACGACCCCATATCCACGGCGGAATGCCCCAACTCAACCAGTAGCTCTTTTACCCACGTTTTTAATTCCACGCCGCGATGATCTGCAGCAAGATAGATTTTCATCCGACATCCTTTCTTAACCATCGTTCCCAATCGATACCATTGTCCCACTGTTTTTACCCATGGGCCATTTATAACAACGTTACCACCTTGTTTAAAGCGGCATCAATCGTTTGAAAACACTCTTCATACGCCCGCTCATCCTGCCCCATCGGATCTGCAATATCCAAGCTGTCTGGCGCGCCTGTTGATCCACCTAAGAACTCGTTCAACACATACGTCCTGTTTGCGACATCCGGGGCCATTTGAATGATCACATCACGATGACGACGGGTCATCGCTAAAATCAAATCTGATTTGCGTAACAAAATTGCGCTCACTGGCTGCGAACGATGTCTCCTGGCATCAATACCTCGACGGGTTAAAATCTGCAGCGCTCCAGAACTCGCCATAGCTGTGACAAACACGCTGGTTCCAGCAGAAAGCACGTCAATATCCTTACGGTCGCGCATCTTATGGCGAAGGGCATATTCCGCCATCACCGAACGGCAACTGTTGCCTGTGCAGACCACCAGAACGGTTTTCTTATGGACCGTTTCATCGACATCCGCCTGCGTAATGACGCCCTGACGCACCACAACAGGAGCGGCCTGACAAAAATCCACAACCGAGGACGACAGCCCATAACGGACAGGACCCGCGTCAATCGCCGCATCCACTGCACCACCAAAATCTTTCAGCGCGTCCTGACATGTCGCCGGCGGAGGGCATCCTTCAATATTCGCTGACGGCGCCGCAATCGCGCATCGCAATATCCGCAACAATGCCAAGGCAACCGGATGATCAGGAACACGCATGCCCACCGATGATTGCTCGGAAATGCCTGGAACAATCACCGTTAACGGACCAGGCCAATACCGATCAATGAGCTTAAAAACATCCGTTTTTTTATATGAGCTATATTGAGCAAACGCGTCTTTTTGATCGACCATGATGGAAAACGGTTTGCCGTCACTGCGCCTCTTAATCCGCCTCAACCGGTCGACCGCCTGCGCATTGCCCACATCCGCAGCCAAACCATAAACCGTCTCGGTGGGAAAAATAACGATCCCCCCACGCTGAATGATCGCGGCAGCCCGGCTAATCTGTTCGCGCTCTGGGAAATCAGGATGAACTGTAATGATTTCTGTTTTCATTCTCTTTGCATAATTGATCAAACATATTCAACGACACCATCCAGAAACCACCGCACAGCATATGCCATCGATCACACACGGCTACTGGTCCAAAATCTTCCGCCGCTGCTGTTCCTTATAGTCCGCTAATTTCTTAGCGACCGCCGTATCATTCAACGCCAAAATCCTCAGCGCCAAGATAGCCGCATTTTTCGCTCCTGGTTGACCAATAGCCACACACCCGACAGGAACACCCGGAGGCATCTGCACCACCGATAATAACGCATCAATACCGTTCAAATCAGACGCATTCAGTGGAACGCCGATCACAGGAAGCAGCGTATGCGCCGCGACAACCCCTGGCAGCGCTGCGGACAAACCCGCCCCGCAAATCACCACACGCACACCCTGCGCCTGCAGGCCTTTGGCATACTCTGCAGTCTCTTCAGGAGTACGATGCGCCGACAACACCTTCGATTCATACCCGACGCCGAAATCACTCAAGATCTGCGCTGCGCATTCCATCACCGCCATATCCGACTTGCTGCCCATCATAATCACCACTTTCACATCAGCCATTGTCAGCCTCCATTTTTGACATAGTATTTTATACCCACGACACACTCAACCACCTAGCGGCTCTTCAACAAATGTTTCTGCGCCTTTGCCCCGATGTCTCGCCGAAAAAAACAACGGTCAAAGGACACTTGCTCAACAACCCGATAAGCCTGATCAATCGCAGCATCAATGCCATCTCCCAACGCCGTCACTCCCAAAACTCGTCCGCCATTGGTCACAATATGTTTTTCTTTGATGGCTGTCCCCGAATGAAAAATAAACGCATCCTCTCTTCCCCGCGCACAATCCAATCCGCTGATCACCTTGCCCATCTCATACGATCCCGGATATCCTCCGGAGCTGATAACCACACATACACACGACCGTTTATCCCACTGCAGATCAATTTTATCAATACACCCATTACATGCCGCCAACAACACCTCGACAAGATCGTTTTTCATCCGCGGTAAAACCACCTGAGCCTCCGGATCCCCAAAGCGTGTATTATATTCTAAAACAAACGGCCCCTCATCCGTAATCATCAAACCGGCATACAGAATGCCTTTAAACGGATTGCCCTCCAAAAGCATGCCCCGAATCGTGGGCTCTAAGATCTGCGCCTCAATTTTGGCCATCAACAAATCATTCACCAGCGGCGCCGGCGAATAAGCACCCATGCCACCTGTATTCGGCCCAAGGTCATCATCAAAGATTCGCTTATGATCCTGAGCACTTTCCAAAATGACAAATTTTTCCCCATCAGACACAGCCAAAATCGACACCTCTTCTCCCTGCAAACATTCTTCGATCAAGATCTTTCGGCCTGCACCCGCTAAATGTGCCTGAATCGTGCCCAACGCATGTTGTGCCTCTTCTTCCGTATAACACACAAAAACCCCTTGTCCTGCAGCCAGTCCATCAGCCTTGATCACCAACGGATAACGTGTCGAACGGAC
This sequence comes from uncultured Planctomycetales bacterium, assembly GCA_964491705.1. Taxonomy (GTDB): domain Bacteria; phylum Omnitrophota; class Gorgyraeia; order Zapsychrales; family JANLHA01; genus JAKLFA01. The sequence goes on along the minus strand of CAZBHY010000074.1, from coordinate 2,389 downwards.
AAAGGACCTCGCCTCATCAGACGAATCAAACGACATAAACGATGCCGTTGGGATCCCATGCCGATGCATAAATTCCTTGGCAAAAACCTTACTTCCTTCGAGCTGTGCGGCGGCCTGATCCGGCCCGAAAATTTTCAACCCGCGTTGATCAAAGGCATCGACAATCCCATGAACCAATGGGGCTTCCGGTCCGACCACGGTCAAATCAATGTTCTTGTCCTGAGCGAAATCCGCCAAACCCTTGATATCATCCGCAGCAATATTCACACACTCCGCAACCTGTGCTATGCCGCCATTGCCCGGTGCGCAATAGATCTTTGTTACATTTCGGCTCTGCGCAATCTTCCATGCTAATACATGTTCCCTTCCGCCTGAACCAATAATGAGAATTTTCATGTGATCATTCCTGTATTAAATAAACCGAATCCGTTGTTTGCCCTGACCGACGCTGCCGATCACATAATGCGCAACCCGCTGCGCCTTCAAATAAGGAATCAGTCCCCCCGCTGTATCAGGCGAAACAACCAACACCATGCCGATCCCCATATTAAAGGTCTTATACATATCATGTTCAGGGACATTGCCCCGGCGTTGAATTTCGACAAAGATGTCCGGAACCGGCCAGCTTTTCTTCTGAATTTCAAACATCATGCCCTTGGGCAAGATTTTTGTCATTTTTTCATAATACGCCCCGCCGGTAATATGCGCGATCCCCTTGACCTCAAATTTTTCCAAAATGGTCAAGACATCCTTCACATAAATCGCGGTTGGTTCCAGCAGCTGTTTCGCGTATTTCTTTCGGTCTCGTTTAGAAAAAACCTTGCGCACCAAACTGTATCCATTGGAATGAATACCGCTGGATGGAAGTCCGATCACCACGTCCCCAGGACGAATCAATGCGCTGTCAATCTTGCGTTTGCGATCTACCACCCCGACGGCAAATCCAGCCAAGTCATATTCATTCGGCTGATACATATCCGGCATCTCTGCTGTTTCTCCACCGATCAATGCGCATTGTGCCATACGGCACCCGGCCGCAATGCCCTTGACCACATCTTTGAGGATTTCCTGCTTCAACTTTCCACAGGCAATATAATCCAGAAAGAATAACGGTTTGGCGCCTAGGCACAAAATATCATTCACATTCATCGCCACCAGATCAATCCCAACCGTGTCATGGATGCCGTTCTCCTGCGCGATGATCAGCTTGGTACCGACTCCGTCTGTCGATGAGACCAAAACAGGATCCTGACACCCTGTTTGATCAAGCGAAAATAGACCGCCAAAACCACTCACTGTTTCTATGACGCCAGGTACCTGTGTACTCTTGACAGATTTTTGAATCGCCTTCACAAAGGCATTGCCCGCATCAATATCCACGCCTGCTGTTTTATACGTTACCTTTTTCATAGACCCAAGCCGGACCAAAAATCGTCCGCTCCCTCTATTCCCAAAATTATTATGAATGATACGCCGAGACGCCCTTACAACACATGTTTCTGTACATACTCTATTCCATTCTGGAAAATTTGCGCGCCCTGCCCCAGAACACCCTTCTGCTCGAGGCGCGTCCAGAATGGATGCTGATGGAAAAAGAAATGCCGTTCCGGATGCGGCATCATCCCCAAAATCCTCCCCGTGCGATCTGTCACCCCTGCAATATGCTCAACAGAACCATTTGGATTATCAGGATATTGCGGGACATCCCCGTTGCATGTGGTATACCGGAATGCAACCTGGTTATTTTCATTCAACATTGTCAACAATTCCGCATCGGCGGCTAAAAACTTTCCCTCAGCATGCGCGACAGGAATATAAAAACACTCAGGCAGTTTTTGGGTCCAAACAGACTTGCCCAACGGCTTGACGTGTACCCAACGATCTTCAAATCGTGCAGAATCATTATATGTAAGTGTGGTCAACTGTGGCGTTTTTACTGTCCAAATCTTTTCCCCGTTCATTTCCCCAGGCAGAATGCCCGCACGCACCAGCACCTGAAACCCGTTGCAGATTCCAATGATCAGCTTCCCATCATCAATAAAACGCTGAATGTCATCTCCCAGGCGCAGCTTCAACTCATTCGCTAAGATCCTCCCGGAAATGATATCATCGCCGTATGTAAATCCACCGGGGATGGCAAGAATATGAAAATCGCGCAATGCCACATCACCCCGAAAAAACTGATTGATATGAATATAACGGACAGCCGCCCCAAAATACGCAAAAGCGGCCCCGGTTTCCTGATCACAATTTGTTCCAGCGGTACGCAGGACCGCCACCTTCACGTTATTCGACATCGCGCATTCTCACTGTTTACAATTCGCTGCAGGCTATGTCCTGATAAAAATTCTTCACAATCGCAATGACCTCTTCGGGCTCATCAACAACA
>CAZBHY010000073.1:979-7257 GCA_964491705.1 uncultured Planctomycetales bacterium | reverse complement strand
CGTTGTCGGGCGACAGCCCCACCGGCAACAGCATTGTGCGCCGTTAAAACAATCCCTACTGCCATCCAATACCCTATATGACGCCCAAGCATATCATTGCTCCCCTTTATCGTGTCTGTTCCATTTTAACATGAGCGAAAAAAAACCGCACAGAAAAACAAAAAGATTTCGATGCCGGGCATAAAATGTGGACGAATGGCCACCGTCAACAACAAAAGAAAAAACAGCAGACTGATCCAGCCTGCGATCGCTGCCTTGTGTAGAACGAATGCGACCATATTTGTCAATCACACAACTGAGTCCGCTATTGGTGCTTCTAATCACAGGGATTTTAAATGCCGCAGCCTGCATCACTCCATTTTGGGCATGCATCATCACCGCCGCGTTACTTTTAAACCATGCATCATTGAGCATCGCCACCAAAAATTCAGCGTTGTGCAACACCGCATCCCTGATAATCTCGGGATAGCCTTCCTCAGAACAGATCGCCACACCGAACACCCCGCTCTCCTCATCGGGATCAAGCGCCAGTGTTGCTGATCCTGTGCCATTTTGAAAATCATAATTTTTCAACCCAAAGATATTCTGTAAAAATACCGACCATTCCCTCAACGGAAAATACTCATGGAACGGAAGAAGATGCCGCTTATGATAAACTCCACTGACCTGACCCGCCATTCCAAACAACACCGCGCTATTATAATTTTCGCCATCAATGAGCATGGCCGAGCCAATCAGCATACGGGTCGGATACTCTTGAATAAAAGAACGAATTTTTTGATTCAAAAAATCATTATGGACAATATCATCCGTGACCGCTGTCTCCGGCCAAACCACCAGATCCGGCATCGTATCCTGAAGGCACTGCCGAGTTAAAATCAGCTGCCGATCAACAAGACTTGCCGTCAAATCCGAATTGAGTTTGTCCTTGCTGGAGATATTGGGCTGAATGGTACACACCGTATACCGACTCGCGCCATCCGGAGATCTCATGACCATCATCCCATATGCAGTGACCAAAGCAACAATCCCAACTCCGATCATCCCATAGGCCGTCCTATTCCGACGATCCCGAATCAATGCATACACACAGCCATTGACCACAAGGATCACAAAAGACACGCCATACGCGCCAACGATATCCGCGATCTGAATGAGCTCAGGCCGAAACGTCTGTGAATGCCCAATCGTCCATGCGAACCCACCGATTAAAAAAGTGCGCACCGCCTCTGTGAATGTCCATACAGAAGAAATAAAAAAAATATTTTTTATATTCTCACGGAGCCACCATGTAGAACGCTGAGGGCATGTCTCTGCGAAGAAAAAATGAACGGGCGCCAGAACAGCAAACATCACAGGTTGAACAGCGAAAAGACAGGTAAAAACAAAAAAGAGAAATACATTAACATTGATGATCCAGGCCAAGATGAGTGCATATGCCGTCAGACCAAAAACCATTCCAATCAGAAGCCGCTGGCTGATCGTTCTTCCCTCTAGCACTGAAAAAAGAAAAATCGCGAACACCCAGGCAAAAACAGGAAAACCCAAAGGAGAGAATACGTTTGGTGAGGCCAGATAAAACAAAACGGCAGAAAGTAATATGAACATCACTTCTCTGCATCGTATTTTTCTACACATACTGACATCATGATCCATTGGCACCACACTCAATGAGTATCATTTTCCAACGCCGAAACACATAGCAGACTGAAAAATTTTTAAAAACATCTGTGAGTCCTTCAACTAATGCCCAATCCTCCGATGAAACAGATAATGATAAACACGGATCACCCTTTTCTCGGCATGAAAAAGGGGCTGGCGTGATGCCTGCCCCTCTTTTTTTGATCATAGCAACACCAATGAGCACATTGTATCCTAATACCGATAATGCTCCGGCTTATACGGCCCTTGCTTGGCAATGCCCAAATATTTTGCCTGCTTATCCGACAGCACTGTTAATTTCACACCAGTTTTATTCAGATGCAGCCGGGCGACCTCCTCGTCCAGATGTTTGGGCAGACAATACACCCCAACAGCATATGCCTTCGACCATAACTCAATCTGCGCAAGCGTCAGATTCGTGAACGAATTACTCATCACAAACGACGGATGTCCAGTCGCACAACCCAAATTGACCAAACGGCCTTCAGCGAGAAGAATAATCGAATGCCCATCCGAGAAATAATACTGATCAACTTGGGGCTTAATATTTTCTTTGCGAATGCCCGGCCAGCGTTGCAACTTTCCGACCTCTATTTCATTGTCAAAATGCCCGATATTGCAGACAATTGCCTGGTCTTTCATTTTGGACATATGCTCGGCTGTAATCACGTCACAATTTCCTGTTGTGGTCACATAGATGTTTCCCTCTGGCAAGGCATCCTCGACTGTCTTGACCTCAAATCCTTCCATCGCTGCCTGCAGCGCACAGATCGGATCGATCTCAGTGACAATCACGCGAGCACCGTAACTTTTCATGGAATGCGCGCACCCCTTACCCACATCGCCATAACCGCAGACCACCACCACTTTACCAGCGATCATGACATCCGTGGCACGTTTAATACCGTCGGCCAGTGATTCACGACACCCGTATAAATTGTCAAACTTAGACTTGGTCACAGAATCGTTGACATTAAACGCTGGAAAGAGCAACACCCCGTCTTTCATCATCTGATAAAGACGATGCACCCCGGTGGTTGTCTCTTCAGAAACACCCTTAATGTCTTTAACAACACTCTGCCATTGCTTTGGATTTTTCTTTAAGATCTCTTTTAACGCCGCGTTGAGTTCCTGCTCATCCTCCGTATCAGCCGGATGGTCAAGAATCCTGGGATCTTTTTCTGCAGCAACACCGCGATGGACCATTAAAGTCGCGTCCCCGCCGTCATCAACGATCAAATTCGGGCCCTTGCCTGAAGGAAAAATCAACGCCTGATATGTGCATTTCCAATAATCTTTCAGGGTTTCCCCTTTCCAAGCGAAAACAGGTATGCCAAGATCGGCAATCGCTGCCGCCGCATGATCCTGTGTTGAAAAAATATTACAGCTGGCCCAGCGTACATCCGCACCCAGCTCTTTCAACGTCTTGATCAACACAGCTGTCTGAATGGTCATGTGCAATGACCCCATAATGCGTGCACCCTGCAATGGCTTTGTCTTACCATATTTTTCTCGCAAGGCCATCAAGCCAGGCATTTCCTTTTCAGCGAGTTCAATCTCTTTATGACCAAACGCCGCCAACGATATATCTGCAACTTTATAATCCGCCATATCCAATCCCCTTTACATATTCATCGTCACTAATCGCATGACGTCAACGGACGGCTCAACGACCAATTTAGGCCTTGCCTTCCTTTGCCAAAACAGCCGCTTTGTCGGTCTTTTCCCATGAAAATTCATCGCGGCCGAAATGCCCATAGGCAGCCGTTTTTTGATAAACAGGCTTTTGTAAATCTAATGTTTTAATAATCCCTCTGGGAGTCAAATCAAAATGCTTGCGCACAAGACCGACGAGTTTCTGTTCACTGACTACGCCTGTCCCAAAGGTGTCGATCATTACTGACACCGGCTCCGGATAACCGATCGCATATCCGAATTGCACCCAGCATTTTTTTGCAAGACCGGCTGCCACGATATTCTTGGCAACATAGCGCGCCATGTAGGTTGCCGAACGGTCAACCTTGGTCGGGTCTTTGCCGGAAAAAGCCCCGCCGCCATGCGACACGACTCCACCGTACGTATCCACGATAATCTTCCGGCCTGTCACGCCCGTATCAGACTGCGGTCCACCTACGACAAATTTACCCGTTTCATTGACATAAAATTTTGTCGCGGCATCAATCATATCCCCAAGAATCGGCATCGCGATGGTATCAATAATTTCTTGGCGAGCCTGTTTGGTAATGAATTTCCCTGTTTTGTCTAAGATCTCTTCCGTATGCTGGCATGCCAGGACAACCGCATCAACACGCTTGGCGGTATCCCCATCATATTCCACCGTGACCTGACTTTTGCAATCTGGACCAAGATAGTTTAAAATCCCGCCCTTCCGAATATCTTCCACACGCTTGACCAATTTATGCGCCAGCATCAATGGTAACGGCATAAATTCCGGAGTATCATCACAGGCATACCCAATCATGATCCCCTGATCACCTGCTCCGCCTGCGTCAACACCCTGAGCGATGTCCGGCGATTGGCTATTAATGGCATTTAAAATCGCGCATGTTCCGGCATCAAAACCGTACTTCTGATCAGTATAGCCGATCTCACACAACACCCGCCGCACCAGCTTATGCACATCCACATATGTTTTTGTTGTGATTTCTCCGCCGACAATCACCAAGCCAGCGGTAATGAATGTCTCACAGGCGACACGGCCTTTGGGATCTTCTTTGAGAATTGCGTCCAGCACCGCATCAGAGATCTGATCGCACACTTTATCCGGATGCCCATTCCCAACAGATTCTGACGTAAGAAAATATTGCCCTTTCACGTTGCGTCCTTTCGTTTAAGCAGTGAACACGGAGCGCCCTCTTTCGAAGAATGACAAAAATGACATACAGAGAATATGCAATTCTGTGCCATTATTTTGACGAACGCTCATTCTCTCCGGCGGGCTGCTCTTTATTCGTTATACATTAAATTTTGCCTGTGCTTCTTTTAGTGACTCTACACTTCCGATATCATACCACATCCCATTAAATTGAAAACCATAAACAGCGCTTTTCTCGACCAACCAATGGATATAATCGCCGGCCTTATCGGTTTGGTGAGTTTTATCCATATAGTCTTTAATCATGCCCAGCGATGCGCACGGAAAATAATAAGAGCACATCGCGACCAGTGTGGACTTTGGGCGCAGTGGTTTTTCCTCAAAGGTTTTAATCCGTCCCCCATCGGCAAGTTCAACAACGCCAAAGCGCGCCGCATCTTTTAAAGAACCGATATCATATAATCCGATCGTCACCGATGGCGCGTTTGACTGCGCAAACGACACATACTCATCTAACGCATAATCAAACAAATTATCCCCACCCAAAACAAACAAATCCTCATTCACAGGATGATTTTCCATTACGTAGGCGATATCACCAACAGAACCCAACCGGTCTTCCGGAGACACTGTTCCGTCGTTGATCACCACAATGGGCACCGGATAATCCGCGTTTTGTTTCGCCCATAAACGGAACATTCCATAAAATTTTTCATTGGTCACCACAATCAATTCAGACAACCCACTCAATCCACGAATTTTATCCATCAGATACGCGATCAATGGACGACCCGCAATATCTAACAGCGGCTTGGGCGTGTTGCGAACAACCGGATATAATCTAGTCCCATAACCAGCAGCAAGAATCAGAACTTTCATGATCACCCCGTTGATTATTTATTGATCGTGATGACTGCGCTCAACCGCCACACCAATGACCAAAAAATTAATACGATGACACCTGCAGATCCCATGATCCAATGCTCATCTGCCTCATTCATCCATTTTAAAAACATTGGGAGCCAATTCCCGGATCCGTCTTTTGCACAAGAGGTCGATCTCCTGACCAGTCGACAACGCCAATGCCTCCTCAGCCAAACGACGGGCATCTTGAAACGATACAGACCGGATCAATTTACGGATCTGCAGCATACTATACGATGGCATACTCAATTCATCCAAGCCCATCCCCAGCAAAAGCAGCGCAAGATTCGGTTCGCTGGCAATTTCACCACACAGCGCGACTTTAATGCCGCGATGATGCGCGGCTTCAACCGTTCGCTGAATAAATCGCAAAACTGCCGGATGACATGGATCATAAAAATCCGCCAGCTGCTCATTGCCGCGGTCTACCGCAAGGGTATATTGCACCAAATCATTGGTACCGATACTGAAAAAATCAGCCTCATTCGCCAACAGATCCGCAGTCATCGCTGCCGATGGCAGCTCAATCATAACGCCGACCTTCATCTCTTCATTAAACGGCACCCCTTCCTCGCGCAGCTCCCGGCGAGCATCCTCCAAAATCGCATTGGCCCGATGCAGTTCCGCCAGGCCGGAAATCATCGGATACATCATCCGGATATTGCCAGAAACCGATGCGCGCAACAAGGCCCGTAACTGTGTCTTAAAAATATCAGGACGCGCCAAACAAAACTTGATTGCACGCCATCCAAGAAAAGGATACATGTCCTTTGGAATCTGCACACAAGAAAAAAAATAGACAACACCCAGATACAACATCCTCATCGTAACGCTACTACCATACAAAGACCGCGAT
>CAZBHY010000073.1:0-969 GCA_964491705.1 uncultured Planctomycetales bacterium | reverse complement strand
AATTTGTCCCCTCCCAGATCCAACGTCCGGATCGTAACGGGACGACCATCCATTGCCCGGGCGACATGGCTATATGCCTGAAACTGCTCTTCTTCCGATGGAAGATCTGCACGATTCATATAAAAATACTCTGTCCGATACAACCCGATTCCATCAGCGCCTTGCGCTTTGACCATCTCCACCTCATCTGGCACTTCCAAATTGGCAATAATATCCACATGATGTCCATCGGTGGTATCCGCAGCGGCGCCGATCATGTCATCAAAACGATGGACCAACGAGACCAGACGCTGTTGTTCCTGACGATAAATTTCCAGTGTCTTGGGCGACGGATGAATAATCAACAAACCCATACGCCCATCAATAATGAGCATATCCTGATTGGCGACCCTGAGCGTCGCATCTTTAAGCCCGACCACTGCCGGAACGCCCAAGGACTTAGCCATAATCGCGGTGTGTGACGTGCGGCTGCCAACGTCGGTCGCAAAGGCCAAAATATTGCGTTTAAACATGCTCACGGTATCCGATGGGGACAAATCATGCGCGATGATGACTACATCGTCGGTCAAGGCATCGAGTTCATATAATTTGTCTTCATCAACGAGATTTTTTAGAACACGTCGACCAATATCGCTGACATCGGCCATCCTGTCACGCAGGTATTCGTCCTCCATGCTGCTGAAAATCTTAATATATTTTTTTAAAACACGCGAAAATACCGACTCGGCAGATTGCTTATCACTGCGGATACCTTTAATCACATCTTCAATCAGCGTGCGATCCTCAAGCGCCAACAGATGCGCATCAAAAATTTGTGCATGCTGGGCGCCCATCTCATCACTGATCTTTTTCTTCAAAATCGCGATCTCTTCCCGGGTTTTAATCAAGGCCTCTTCAAACCGGGCAATTTCGATCGGAATTTCCTGCTCGATAATATCACGCGGAGAAACAACAACATCTTGCTTGTCC
>CAZBHY010000072.1:0-7276 GCA_964491705.1 uncultured Planctomycetales bacterium | reverse complement strand
TCATCTTGTCTCTGGTGTGTTTATTCGTGATCTTTCGTGTGCTGGGTAATCAGTGGTTGTTGCTACAGGCGGGGCGGGGGGCAGGGGTAATCAGCACCATCAGACGCCGTCTCTTCCCGGACCGGCGATTTCCAAAACCATTCATTTAGAATTGAAATTGATCGCGGATGTCGGATTAATCGGATTCCCCAACGCCGGCAAGTCCACGCTGATCACAAAGATTTCCAAGGTCCGATCAAAAATTGCGAGCTATCCTTTTACCACGCGGCAACCGATTTTGGGTGTTGTCTATGACGACGATGAAGAATCCCGTTTTATTGTTGCGGATTTGCCGGGGCTGATTGAAGGGGCACATGCGGGGCGGGGATTGGGAGACCGGTTTCTCAAACATGCGGAGCGAACAAAAATTCTTGTGCATATTGTTGATATGGCCGGCATGGAAGGGCGCGATCCGTTGGATGATTATCTGAAGATTTCTGATGAGCTGTCTGCGTATAGTGATCGTCTGGCGGGTAAACATAAGGTGATCGTCGCCAATAAAATGGATATTGCTGAGGCGGAAAAAAATTTAGAGAGGTTTCAACATCATGTGCAGGAAAAGGTTTTTGCGATATCGGCATTGAATGATCAGGCAATCCAGCCTTTGGTGGATGAATTACGGCGCGTGCTGATCATGGAAAGAAAAAACAGCATGGGGTCTGAACATGTCCAGAATATTCCCTCGGAAAATTAAACGTGTTGTTGTCAAGGTCGGGTCAGGGATCATCGCGAATTATCAATTGAAGCCCCGGACGGCCCGCTTGCGTTCGCTGATTGAACAGATGAGCCATGCCCGAGGCCAGGGGATTGAGGTGGTGTTTGTCAGTTCGGGCGCGATTGTGTTGGGGATGGGGGCGATGGGGCTGAAAACTCGTCCTGGAGATTTAGCGCAGCTACAGGGTCTTGCGGCGATCGGGCAGGCTGTTTTGATGCGAACGTATCATCAGCTGTTTTCTACGGCCAAGATGCAGTGTGGCCAGGTCTTGTTGACATGGGATGATTTTGATGACCGTCGGCGATATAATAATGCGCGAAATACGTTATGCGCGTTGTTGGGGCAGGGCGTGGTTCCGGTGATCAATGAGAACGACACGATTTCCACAGAGGAAATTAAATTTGGTGACAATGATAAGCTGTCGGCCTTGGTTGCTGGTTTGGTGGATGCGGATTTGTTGTTGCTGCTTTCGGATGTAGAAGGGCTGTATAAATATGAAAACGGCAAAAAGACCGTTTTCAAAGAGGTCAAGGAGATTACTGAGGATATTGAGGCGTTGGCATTCGGGACAGAGAAAAAACAGATTTCTCGGGGAGGTATGTCCGCTAAATTGAAGGCCGTGAAGATTGCGGTTGAGTCCAGGGTTCCCTGTGTGATTGCGCATGGCGAGGTGGATGGTGTTCTGACGCGTATTTTGGAAGGGGAAAACATCGGAACATTTTTTTATGAAAAGGAAGATAAGACGTTATCCCGCAAGCATTGGATTTCTTTTGGTGCCCGTCCCAAGGGAATGATTGTGGTGGATGCCGGGGCGGAGACAGCACTTTTGGAAGGCGGCAAGAGCCTGCTGTTGCCTGGGGTCTTGGAATGGGATGGGAATTTTAAGAAAAATGATGTGGTGGTCGTCTGCAATCAGAAACGTCAGGAAATCGCGCGTGGCATGACCGCGTATTCGGTGAGTGATCTACACAAGATTGATGACAAAAAAGGCAAACGCGAAGTGATTCATCGGGATGATCTGGTATTGTGCAAGCGTTAGAACGCACCATCAACGAGGTTGTCGCTGATGGCCGAGATGTTTATTACGCACGCAGTTTTTTAAAAGGAAGAGCAATATGGTCAAAACATCACACATAGTGGCACAGGCAAAGGCCGCGAAGACGGCATCGCGTCAATTGTCGGTTGTGTCGACGACTGAAAAAAATCGTGCCTTGAGGCTGATGGCGAAAATGCTTCTTTCGGAAAAAGATTTTTTGATCCGGGAGAATGCGAAAGATGTTCGAGCTGGTGAGGCCGCGGGATTGTCCCAGGCGATGCTGGATCGTCTTTTGTTGACCGAACAGCGCATTGACGCCATGGCACAGTGTTTATTGGATACCGCCAAGCTCCACGATCCGGTGGATGACGTGATGGAAACAATGACGCGCCCCAATGGATTGAAGATCAGCAAGATGCGTACGCCTATCGGCGTGATCGGTATTATTTATGAGTCCCGGCCGAATGTGACCAGTGATTGTGTGGGTCTATGCCTGAAATCCGGCAATGCCTGTATTTTAAAAGGTGGCAAAGAGGCCGCCCATTCCAACACGGCGATTTTTTCATTATTGCGCAAGGCGTTAACGCAGACAGCCATTTACCCTGATGTCATTCAGATGATTTCCTCGACCGACCGCAAAGGCGTTGAGGAGTTGCTTCAGTTGAATATGTATGTTGATTTGATTGTTCCCCGGGGAGGCGAGGGGCTGATCTCTTTTGTGGCAGAACATTCCCGCATCCCGGTGATCAAACATTATAAAGGGGTATGTCATATTTATGTCAGTGAATATGCGGACCTGAACAAGGCCTACGCCATTTGTCTGAATGCCAAGGTCCAACGGCCTGGTGTGTGCAACGCGATGGAGACCATGTTGGTGCATAAAGATGTGGCCGCGTGTTTTTTGCCCGGGATGATCGAGGATTTTCAATCTGCCGGCGTGGAGATCCGTGGTTGTCCTGCGACGAGGCGTATTGTTTCCGCTGGTGTTAAGGTAGCGAAGGCCTCGGATTGGCCGGAAGAATATTTGGATTTGATTCTGGCTGTCAAGGTGGTGGATTCGTTTGAAGAGGCGGTTGAGCATATTCAGTGCTATGGGTCAGGCCATTCGGATGCCATTATCACAGAGAATAAAAAAGAAGCGGATCGTTTTCTCAAGGCTGTTGATTCCGCCTGCGTTTATGTGAATGCATCGACACGTTTTACGGATGGATATGAATTCGGTTTTGGCGCGGAGATCGGCATCAGCACAGATAAGTTGCATGCCCGTGGTCCCATGGGATTGAATGAGCTGACCACATATAAATATGCCGTGCGCGGCAATGGGCAGATTAGAAAATAAGAAAAACAGGGAACAACGAATAATTAATAATTAAAAATTAATAATTGTGGAACCCGTCGAAGATGGGCTAGAGACGCCCGAAGGGCGCACATTCATTATTAATTGTTAGTTGTGCGTTGTTCGTTGGAATTTTTATGAAGCGTATCGGAATCTTAGGCGGGACATTTAATCCATTGCACATTGGTCATCTTGCGATTGCAGAGGTGGCTCAGGAGCAGATGGACCTTGATCAGGTGATCTTTGTGCCGGCGGCCCAGCCTCCGCATAAACGGATTGTGCATTTGGCTTCAGCGCAGGATCGCCTCGAGATGGTGCGGCTGAGCATCAAAAATAATCCGAAGTTTGCGCTGTCGGATTATGAGGTCAAAAAAGGCGGAAAGTCTTATACGATTGATACGGTCAAATATTTTCGTCAGACGCTGGGAGATGAGGCCAAGCTTTTTTTTATTTTGGGTGGTGATGCGGCCGCGGAGTTGAAGACATGGCGCCAGCTGGATGATATTATGCGGCATGTATCGTTTGTAGTCGTGAATCGGCCTGGCCATGATGATTGCGCTGCAGATATTCCGCATCATTCAATCAGCATGCCTGGTCTGGATATTGCTTCTTCTTATATAAGGCGCAGAATCCAACAGGGCAAGTCGATCAAATATCTTGTTCCGGATGAAGTCTTTCGGTATATTGAGAAACATCATATTTATTAATCAAGTGAACAGTTAACAGCGAGAAGTGAACAATTAAGGTGCCCGCTAAAGCGGGTTAAATAATTCAGGTTGCAAGGCGACGCCATCATTTTTTATTGTGAATTGTTCGCTGTTCATTTATCAAAAGGAGTTTTTATGTCAGAGAAAAAGGGTGTGATTAAGTTCGGGACAGATGGATGGCGGGCGGTCATCGCGGATACTTTTACCTTTGAAAATGTGCGCATTGTGTCGCAGGCGATTGCGGATTGGATTAATAAGGATTTAAAAAAGCGCGGCGGTACAAAAAAAGTGGCATTGGGTTATGACGCGCGTTTTTTATCCAAAGAATTTGCGGATTCGGTTGCAGAGGTTTTGGCGGCTAATCACATTACTGTTTTGTTGTCGGATGATTTGATCCCGACTCCAGCATTGTCATTCGCTGTTCCGCACCATCAATGTGTGTGCGGGGTCATGATTACTGCCAGCCATAATCCGTATGCATTTAACGGGATCAAGATTAAGACCGCTGAGGGCGGTGGCGCTGGCCGGGATATTACCGATAAGGTGGAAGGGTATCTCTACCAAACAGATGTGCGCGTGATGCCGTTGGAGGAGGCCTTGCAAAAGAAGCAGGTCGTCATGCATGATTTTAAACCGGCGTATTTGGATTTTATGCGCAGTTATATTGATTTAAAAAAGATCAAGAATGCGGAATTTAAGGTGATTCAGGATGTGATGCACGGCAGCGGCATGGGGTTGTTGAAAAATGTTTTGAAAGGATCCAAGATAAAATTGTCTGTCATGCGTGATGAGATGAATCCTTATTTTGACGGAAAAAAACCAGAGCCGGTTCAGCAATATCTTCCGGGCATTATCGATCGGGTGAAAAAAGAAAAATTTGATTTGGGACTGGTTCTTGATGGTGACGCGGATCGTATCGCGGCCATTGCTCCGGGTGGGGAATTTATTCATCCGCAAAAGATATTAGGTCTGCTGATTCTGCATCTCGTGCGCAATCGCGGGCGCAAAGGCGGCGTTGTCAAAACGGTGTGCGGGACGATGATGATCAATAACATTGCGAAAAAACTCGGGCTGAAGCTTTATGAAACACCGGTCGGGTTTAAAGATATTTCCGATTGGATGGTCAAAGAACGGATTATTGCCGGAGGGGAGGAAGCCGGCGGCATGGGGCTGCAGGATTATATTCCGGAGCGTGATGGGACATTGGCCGGTTTATTGCTTTTGGAAATGATGGTGTATCAGAAAAAAGATATCAAGAAGATCGTTGCGGACATGGAAAAAGAATTTGGCCGATATTATTATAAGGTCAGAAACGTGGCGCTGAAGATCGGGCAGCAACAGCCGGATTTGACGCAGTTTAAAGCAATCTCATCTGTGTTAGGTGAAAAGGTGGTGGCGGTCAAGGATGCCGATGGGGTCAAGCTTGAGTGCGCGGATGAAAGTTGGATTATGCTGCGCCCATCGGGAACAGAGCCGTTGGTGCGTGTTTACGCAGAAGCGAAGTCTGCGAAGAAGTTGGAAGAGCTTTTGGATTTTGCGGAAAAATTTTTAAAATAATATGATGGAGTGTGTTCAGGAGAATGGGACGATCGCTCGAATGTTTTATTCTTCGGGGCAGATGCGTGTGGTTTTTCTGCGCTGATGTGATCGTGTGAGCAGTCAATTATGCTTTATTGGATCGGATATTATTTATTTCATGTCTTTCGTTTTCTCTGGTTCCCGTGCAAGATCCGTGGCAAGGAAAACATTCCCCTTGAAGGCGGATGTATTTTTGCGAGTAACCACAACAGCAATCTTGACCCTTTTTTGATTGGGATTATTCCTAAAAGAGAAGTCTATTTTTTTGCAAAAAAGGAACTGTTTAAAAATCGTTTTGTGGGATGGTTGATGCGTCAGTGGCACGCGTTTCCTGCGGATCGCAATCGGGCGGACATTGGCGCCTTGAAAATTGCGATTGCCTATTTACGCAATGGACATCCGCTGGTTTTTTTCCCAGAAGGAACCCGGGGAGGGATCAAAAATCAGGGCAAGGTTTTTCCCGGAGTGGGATTTTTAGCCAGTAAGGCCAATGTTCCGATTATTCCCGTCCACCTGAAAGGGTCGGATGTGTGTATGCCGCCAGGTTCAAAATTTCCAAAACGCCATTGGATTACGGTTTCTTTTGACAAGCCTATTTTTCCCAGTGATTTTTCTTCATATGAGGAGATCTCAGCCGCTGTGATGCAGCGCATTCTGGTACTCTCATCTGAATAAGGATTATTTCTTCTCATTTCTTTTTTTATTTGACAAAAAAAGGAATTCTGAGATAATAGCTGCACTTTGGCTTTGTTTTATTAAAAGTCAAAGAATTTCTTTAAAAAAGTGAGGTTTTTTAACGATGAGTACAACACAAGCAGAAATGGAAGAGCTGTACGCCAGTACCATGCGCGATATCCGTGAAGGGGAGATTGTCATCGGAAAAATCGTGGCATTGACGGCGAAAGAAGCAGTGGTGGATATCGGGTTCAAATCGGAAGGATTTGTTCCGATTGAAGAATTCCGTGACAAAGAAGATTTTCAGATTGATAAAGAAATTGAGGTATTGATTGAATCTGTCGAAGACGAGGATGGCCGGTTGATCCTGTCGAAGGGGAAGGCAGAGAAGGTTCAGGGTTGGCAGCGCGTCATGCTGAATGTGGAAGAGAATGATGTGGTTGATGGCCGTGTTTTCAAACAGGTCAAGGGTGGATATATGGTTGATATCGATGGCGTCGAAGGATTTTTGCCGATGTCGCTGTCCGCGTTTAAGGGGTTTTCTTTTGATCAGATCGCATCGGTCAAATATAAATTTCAGGTCGCGAAAATCAATAAACAGCGTCGCAATTTGATTTTGTCCCGTCGGGATTTATTCCAGAAGGAGCGTGAGACTGTCCGTGAGAAATTGTGGGGAGAGCTCGAAAAAGGGCAGACCCGTGAGGGCACTGTCAAAGGCATTACCGATTTCGGCGCCTTTATTGATTTAGGTGGCGTTGATGGGCTGCTGCACATTACGGATATGAGCTGGTCGCGCATTAATCACCCGTCGGAAATTGTTTCTATTGGTGATCGGATAAAGGTTTTGATTCTTTCTTTTGATAAAGAGAATTCTAAGGTCTCTTTGGGATTGAAGCAGATTGTGGACAATCCATGGGATGATATTTATGAAAAATATCCTGCTGGCTCGAAGGTCACAGGGAAAATTGTGAATATTATGCCTTATGGTGTTTTTGTTGAGATTGAGAAGGGAATAGAGGGACTTCTGCACTCTTCTGAGATTTCCTGGCAGAAAAAAATGATCAATCCTCAGGATATGTTTAAGCTGAACGATGAAGTTGAGGTTCAGATTATTAATGTGGATAAGGACCAAAAACGTATTTCGTTAAGCATGAAACAGCTGGAGCGTAACCCGTGGCTTGATTCTGAGA
>CAZBHY010000071.1:0-7285 GCA_964491705.1 uncultured Planctomycetales bacterium | reverse complement strand
ATTGACATCATCATTGGGATGAATCGGGGTTTTACTGCCCAGCGTCCCGCCAGCCAATTGAATGGCCCGATTGGCAATGACCTCATTGACATTCATATTGGTTTGCGTTCCACTGCCCGTCTGCCAGATGACCAATGGGAAATGATCATCCAGAGCGCCTTTGATCACATCATCCGCCACACGAATAATCACATTGGCCTTATCAATATTTAACGATCCCAATGCCTGATTGGTCATGGCAGCGGCCTTTTTTAAAATTCCAAAGGCCCGGATCAACGCGCGCGGCATTTTTTCTGTGCCAATTTTAAAATTTTCTAACGAACGGGCTGTTTGCGCGCCGTAATATCGATCCATCGGCACATGCACACTGCCCATACTGTCAGTTTCAATGCGAAAATTTTCCATAGAGTGACACTCAACTTTATCGTCGTGTATCCGAAACCACAGATCCCTGTCAAAAGGGGCTGCCTATTCTATTTTTTCTTAAATGCCTCAAAAATATCAATCGGCACAGGAAAAACAGTGGTGGTATTCTTTTCCGCACCAATTTCAACCAATGTCTGCAGATATCGCAGCTGTAATGCGATCGGCGAATTCGTCATTTTGTCCGCAGCGGCACAAATCTGTCCTGCCGCCTGAAACTCCCCTTCGGCCGCAATGACTTTCGCCCGGCGTTCACGCTCCGCCTCAGCCTGACGCGCCATTGCCCGACGCAAATTTTCTGAAATATCCACATGTTTCACTTCGACATTCGAGACTTTGATCCCCCACGGATCTGTCTGCGAGTCCAGAATCGTCTGCAGTTTCTCATTAATCTTCTCGCGCTCCGCTAAAAGACCATCCAGTTCCATTTCCCCCAATACACTGCGCAATGTTGTCTGCGCCATTTGAGATGTCGCATATTCAAAATTTTGCACTTCAATAATGGATTTGATTGGATCCATCACGCGAAAATACACCACCGCGTTGACTTTCACCGACACGTTGTCTTTCGTAATAATATCCTGCGGCGGGACATCCATGGTCACCAGACGCAAGGACACAACTACCGCACGATCAATGGGAAAAAATACAAAAACAAATCCCGGTCCTTTTGGCGCAGAAAGAACTCGTCCAAGACGAAAAATCACCACCCGCTCATACTCATTAACAATTTTGATCGAATTCAACAGCCACATTACGATCAACGCAATAATAATCATTACCGGCATGGAATCCCTCCTTATGTTCGTTTCTTAACAGTTAAAAATAACCCATTAATTTTTTCAATGCTCACTGGATCATTATCAGGAATATGCTCATCCGCAATGGCATTCCACAGCTCCCCATGTACAAACACCTTACCTGGTTGCCCTGCGATCAGCTCGCCCTTTGCCACACCCACCGCACCGATCAATCCCTCCCGGCCAGATAGAGATTTCCTGCGATGCGCCACAAGAACTGCCCGTATTAAAAAAATGGTGATCCCTGCCGTCACTGCCGCAACCGGCAAAATCACAGAAAACGATACGCGCATAATCGGAATAGCTGAATCAAATAGCAGCATCGAACCCAAAATTAATGAAACAAGCCCTCCCAATGTCAACAATCCAAATCCCGGGACCATCGCCTCGGCGATAAAGAGGGCCAACCCTAGTATGACCAACGCCAAACCCGCATAATTGGTGGGCAGTGTCTGCATACTGAAAAATGCAAGAATTAAGAAAATCACTCCGGCGATACCGGGAACACCAATACCGGGATTTGTCACTTCATAAAGCAAACCGTAAAATCCTAAAATCATAAGGATGTAGGCGATATTGGGATTGGCTAAAATATTGAACAATTTCTGCCGGCCGTTCATCGGGATCACCCGAACAGACGCCTTATTTGTTGTTAATATCTTGTCCTGCTCTCCCACGCGCACGGCCCGTCCATCAAGTTGGGCAATCAGGTCTTGTCGATCCAGTGCAATCAAGTCAATTACACCGGTATTCAACGCCTCTTGCTCGGTAATGGAACTGCTGTGAATGACACTATCGATGGCCCATTGCACGTTACGCTTTCGTTGTTCCGCAATCGACTTCATAAAGGCCACGGTATCATTTAAAATTTTGCTGGCCATCGGATCTTCACGATCCGGCAGATCATTTTCGTTGATCACCTTCGGCTGTTCATTCTCATCGGAGGTCTCTGATGAGCTGTCTCTATTACGCGCATCTTTTTTGACCAGCTCTTTGACCGCATCCCAAATATTAGTGCGATCCTCTTTCTGCCCCATTTGGACAGGGTGTGCGGCCCCGATATTTGTTGACGGTGCCATTGCTGCAATATGCGCCGCATAGGTGACAAAAACTCCCGCAGAACCTGCCCGTGATCCACCGGGTGCGACATAGACCACCACCGGGACTTGCGCTCCCATGATGGCCTTGATAATTTTCCGTGTTGAGTTCAACAATCCCCCAGGGGTATCCAATTCAATGATCAGGCATTCTGAACGATTGTCGTGTGCCTGAGCGATCGCATTGATGACATATTCTGCCGTCACAGGATTAATCGTATCATCTTCAAGACGAATGACATCAATGGTGGATGTTGCAAAGACGTGCCCGCACAACGCATAAAAGAGAAAAAGGCATGACATAAAAAATCTTTTCGTATACATTCCCCATCCCTACCTTTTTTTGTCTTCAAGCTCACCCAACGCTTATAAACAGCGAATTACTTCTGTCAATAATCTGACACCAAACCCTGTCGCCCCATGTCCGAAATACATTTTCGATGTCTTTTCCACAAAGGCCGTTCCGGCAATGTCGATATGTGCCCACGGAGTTTCTCCGACAAACTGCTGAAGAAAATATGCCGCCGTAATGGTTCCGCCGCCTTTGACGGTACTGATATTTTTCAGGTCGGCGATCAAGGAATTCATGCACCCTTTCAATTCCGCATAGAGTGGAAGCCGCCATACACGATCATCTGTTGTTGCCGCCGCGGAGGAAATTTTTGCAGCGAGGTCTTCATTATTCGACAAGAGTCCGGCATAATCGTGTCCTAAGGCGACAACGCACGATCCCGTGAGAGTCGCCATATCAATGATCATTTTGGGCGAATACATTTTAATCACATACGCGAGCGCATCTGCCAAAACCAATCGCCCTTCTGCGTCGGTATTCCCGATCTCCACACTCTTTCCGCTGTATCCTTTAAAAACATCACCAGGTTTATAGGCCCCAGACCCGATCGCATTTTCCGCTAAGGCAAAAACAAACAGGATGTTTTTCTTCGGCGTTAACAAAATGCTATTTTTTAATGTCCCCGCAACAGCGGCGGCCCCGCTCATATCTGTACGCATTGTTTCTATATGCCCGCTGGTTTTTAAATTCAACCCCCCGGTATCAAAGGTGATGCCTTTTCCGATCAGCGCAAGGTCATACCCCTGTCTTGAACAGCCTTTATATCGCGCGATGATGAGCCGAGGAGAATTTTTACTGCCCTGATTCACGGCTAAATGCAGGTTTAATCCTTTCGCACGCATCTCCTTTTCCCCGAGGATCTCGCACGTGATATTCTTTTGCCCCTGACAAAGATGCTTAACCGTTTTCTCAAAGAAAACGGCATTGACGATCTGAGCATTGTCGTTGACCAGATCACGCGAAAAATTCACGTTCTCACAGATCGCTACGGCATCACGATACATCTTTTTATCCGGCGCAATGATCACATAACGTTTTTTTGAATTCTTGATCGCGGTGTCCTGCGTCTTATATTTATCCCAAGCATATGCCCCAATGCGTATCCCCTCAATAATTGCAATAATGCTGCGGTCATCCTGCTGTTTCTGCAGAGGAATGATTTCCAGGGACGATAAATTTTTTACAAAACTGGATAATATCGCCTTACGCACAACTGTCCGTAATCCTGTCAGATTCAATTCTGTATCTTTGCCCAAACCTACCAGCAAGACGATCTGATCATCAGCAGACAGCGGAAAAATTTCACCGTTTTTCGCCGAGAACTGACCGCTTTTGACCAAACCCGCCACCTCACACTCTAACGACGGCCAATTCAAATCCCGGATTGCATTGGTTTTCAGCTGATCATCTGTTAAAAAAAGAATGGCAGCCGATTGATCAAATTTTGCTATCGTACGAAAAGAAATCATTGAAACTCCAATCTTAAGAGGATCCTGATCCGCGGCACAGACAAACAATCTTTCTTGTTATCCATGCCGGCACCGTCCCCAATGTTATGATGTGCGCTTGTCAATGGGTATATAGTGACGTTCACTCTCACCGGTATAAACCTGACGCGGCCGCCCGATGCGATCATTATTATTTTTAAGCTCAATCCAATGCGCAATCCAGCCTGGCAAACGACCAATAGCAAACATCACCGTAAACATATCCGTTGGTATTCCAATAGCTTTATAAATAATCCCACTATAGAAATCCACGTTTGGATATAATTTGCGCTCCTGAAAATACGCGTCTTTTAACACCTTTTCTTCAAGCTTCATCGCGATTTCTAACAGCGGGTCATGAATCCCCAATGCGCCGAGAACAGCATGTGCTTTTTCTTTGATAAACTTGGCCCGTGGATCATAGCTTTTATAAACACGATGCCCAAACCCCATTAAGCGGTAAGGATTGTCAGGATTCTTTGCGCGTTCAATATATTTGTCGACATTGCCGCCATTGGCATGCATTTCCTCGAGCATTTCCAACACTTTCTGATTGGCTCCCCCGTGCAGAGGGCCCCATAATGCACAAATACCCGCAGATACCGAAGCGAATAAATTCGTCCATGAGCTGCCAGCCATCCGGACAGTCGATGTACTGCAGTTCTGCTCATGATCAGCGTGCAAAATCATGAGCGTCCGAAGGGCACTCAACACCGTCGGATCAGGGACATACTCATGCGTTGGCGTGGAAAACATCATATGCAAAAAATTCGCCATGTATTCTAAATCTTCCCGGGCGTACATAAATGGTTCTCCTACCGTCTTTTTATACGTACAGGCCGCGATGGTCCGAACCTTCGCCAACAATTCAATTGAAGTGGTCTCAATTTCTTCATCCGTTGGATTTGGCTTGACGAGTTCCGGATAATATGCCGATAAGGCACACACCATTGCAGATAGCATGGCCATCGGATGCCCTTTGGCCGGATATCCTAAAAAAAATGCCTTCATATCTTCATGAAGATTTGCATGACGGGTAAATGAGGCAGAATACGCCTTGAGTTGATCCCGGGTTGGCAGTTGGCCATGAATCAACAGATAAGCCGTTTCGACAAATGTGGATTTTTCCGCGATCTCTTCAATGGGAATACCACGATAACGCAGGATTCCTTTTTCCCCATCTAGATATGTGATGGCGCTGTGGCAAGATGCCACATTGGCAAATCCCTGATCATAGACCAAGCATCCAGTGGTTGCGCGTAGATTGCTAATGTCAATCGCCTTGCCACCATCAGCCCCCTGAATCACAGGGAATTCATACGTCTGCCCATCAAGAATGATTTTTGCTTTATCCGGCATCAATGCCCTCCTCATACGCCTTATAAGGCTTATATTATTCTGTCATTTGACCCGTTGGGAAGGGTCATTATATTATAGACACCATGGAAATGCAAATACAAAGCCCCCAAGCCCTACCACATATTATGAATTGAAGGATGATGAGGAAATCGTATGTTTTTTAACCTTTTCCAAAAGAATATCCGCAGAAATAGGTTTAACAATATAATCAGTACATCCCTTATCATACGCCTCTAAAAAGCGATTCCGCTGCCCAGTGACCATAATGATTGGGATCCCTGATCCTAACGGGATGCCGGCCTTGTGTTCACTGGCACGTATTTCATCCAATAAAGAAATCCCACAGACTTCCGGTAAACCGATATCCAAAAGAATCACATCATAAAAATTTTTTTCCAGTAGGGATCGGTTGTACGCATCAACCGCTGCCAAACCATCTTCCGCAAAATCGCACTGTGCAAAATCTTTCAATATCTCACACAGCAGTTCACGATTCGGCGCGCTGTCTTCAATAATGAGAATCCGCATTTTTGTGTCTTTCGTTGTCATAATTGCTCGGATACGTTTTTGATTGTGTTAAACATGTCGACAAATGTATTCATCAGCTCTAATGCCTTGTCCGCAGCATAATCCCCTTTGGCTAATATATTCAGCTCTTCCACAATTTTTGATAATGCGGTAATTCGCAAATTTGCGTAATCGCCTTTTAACCGGTGAGAAATCGCCTGAATGGTCGCGACATCACCAGAGCTATGCGCCGTGCGTAATTTCTCAAGATCGCCGGATGTCTGTTCAAAGGCCTTTTTTAAAATACGGCAATAGATTTCTTTGGAAATTTTTAATTCGCGGCAAGCTTCATCCATACTAAATAGTGGTGTTTCCATATCCTGCCTCATGCTCGTTTTGG
Organism: uncultured Planctomycetales bacterium; assembly: GCA_964491705.1. GTDB lineage: Bacteria > Omnitrophota > Gorgyraeia > Zapsychrales > JANLHA01 > JAKLFA01. The sequence goes on along the minus strand of CAZBHY010000071.1, from coordinate 860 downwards.
TACAACACCCATGCTCATGTCGAAACAGATGCGCATCTTCCCATCAATAAAACAGTCAACTTCATAAAAATGGTATTCGCTTCGGCAAAAATCAATTCCAACAACAGCGCTATTGCGATAATTGATGAAATGCGACATCTCAAGATCCACATAGCCACTGTCTTTGATTTCTGATTTAAAACGCCCAGATGCAATATTGCACAGTGTTCCAATGGAATCCAACATAGCCGCTTCATTCTCATCATCAACCGGCGGATATTGAAGCATTTTCATTAATTTCGGTAAAAATTCCCTTTCCACATAAACAACCAATACGCCCAGTGTTTTTTTCTTTTGCATATCTACAGCATTGGCGTAAAAATTAACGGCGGAGACATAGGTCACCTCACCATTGAACCGCTCAATCCCATTAGCACGAATTTTTCCCTCATATTCAATGATTTGTTTCTTTGCCAATTTTGGTTTTTCAGAAAAGGAAATCTCTCCCCGCTCTTTAAAGAGCGCAACGATACTCTTCGCCAAAATTTCCGCAAGTTGATCAAGCTCTTTATTTTCTTTACTAAATAATCCCATGACGGCCCCCTCAAGTACGTTTAAGCTTTACGCTTTAACTGAACAAACGGATAAATGACCTCTAAAACAGATTCCGGCGTGTATGGTTTGACAATATATCCGATCAAATTCGGATTGACATGAAAAGCCTTTTTCTTATTTTCATCCGTTCCTGACGCAGTGACCATGACGATTGGCATTCCCGAAACCGCCGGAACTTTGACCACCGCCTCCATAAACTCCATACCGCTCATCTGCGGCATCTGCCAATCCAGCAGGATGGCCCCGATTTCTTTATACCCCGTACC
>CAZBHY010000070.1:0-7309 GCA_964491705.1 uncultured Planctomycetales bacterium | reverse complement strand
AATGATCGCAGGTGTGATCTTCAACCGAATCCCCGGTTCCTCAAAGCGCACATCTGTGGTCGCGACCCCTCCGGACACGGTGGTCACCGTATACGGAATACGATCACCCACAAAAATTTCCGCTTCTTTATTATTCAAGGTGGTCACCCTCGGATTCGATAGTACCTTCGCCTGATTCTGCTCCTCTAACATCTTGATGACAGAAGAAAACTGTAACGGATTACGCGCGATGGAAAACACCTCAAAGGCGGAACCAGGCGCTTCCTCAATATTCCTCAACTCAGCAGGACGGCCTTCCTCCTGATAATTGACCGTGACCGCATCCGACCAATCAATCCCCAGATCACGCAGCGCGTCTTTATTCACCTCAATGATCTTGGCCTCTAAAATCACCTGCGGTTGAGGCTGATCAATGGACTGAATAATCTCTTCGGCGCGGACAATTTCCTCCGGAGAACCCACCACAATGAGACTGTTGATCTGATCGCTGGTGGTGACCGATTTGACCAGGTCCTTCAACAGCATCCGGGCCTGTTCGACATCAACATTTTGCATCTTAAGCACTTTGGAGGCCAAATTCTCCTCACGGATCTTTTCCCGATAGGTCATATACAAAGAATTGCCGACCTTTTTAAACCCAAGACCGTATGAATCAGAAACGAGCAACAACGCCTCTTCAATGGTCACATGGTTCAAATGCAGATCCAAAACATTGCTTTTCAGGGCCGGATCAACCACAATGTTGATTTTTGCAATATCGCCGATGGTCATCAGAATATCAGACAGAACCGCCCCGTTAAAATTCAGGTCAATCCATTCTGCCTGAGCCTCGGGCGATAAAACACTGCGAATAATCTGCGCGTTGGTCAAGATCAGAAGTTGCGGCTCACTCTCAATGACCGGCTGTGCCTCAGGCTCCTGAACAACCACAATCTTTTTTGCGTTGAGAAAGGCCTGGTCAATCTTCAGATTACGTTCCATATCGCCGATTTCCTGTTTGCGTATCGGCACGGTCCAGTAATCATTCTTACTGTCGAGTTCCTCTTCATCAACCGCATAATCCCTTTCCACCATCCATCCCTCATCCACAGCGCTCACAGCAGAAATAACCTCTTTGTCTGTGCCCGTAGACGAATCAATCTCAACGATCAATCCCTCATCCACGGCATCCACAGCAAGGGCATCCTCACTGCGTGCTGCGTCAATGCCGACCATCAAAAACAGCAGGCATGACAGCATAATAAATAAAAGTTTCTTAATCATATTATTCCACTCTCCTTAATGTAATCGTTCGTTTTCCATTGCTGAAAACAACCTCTTCATCCGAGATCTGTGTCACGGTAAACCCGTTGATCTCATCATTCACGCGGTAAATCCCGCGGGACACATTTGATTTTAAGAAAGCCGCGTTCTCGTCATTCAAACGGACAACGCCAAAATATTTCATGCTTTCTATATTGACGACATCTAAATCTGGCTTCACGGGAGATTGATTGACAGTCTCTACCATTAACGGTTTAAAAGGGTCCCGTGAGACATCCAGATCGTATTTTCGTGGTTTTAAGAGCATCTTGGCCAATTCAAAATCATCCACAGACGGGATCGCCATCACTTTGGCCGTGGCTGCCCGTTCTGTTTTTTGGGCTGCGCCGAACTGTTGGCCATCGCATCCCAAAAGAATCGCCAGCAGCATCAATCCAATCGCAATAAAAATAGAGTTGCGTTTCATCATCGGTATTCCAATTCTTCAAGGGTTTTTAAGCTGTAAATTTTTAACGTAAAACTGCACTCTAACACCGGATATTTTTTCCCGGAGGCGATCTGAATACTGCTGATCGTAATTAACTGACGGAACTCCTCCAAATATCCTAAAAATTCAATGAAAGACGCAAACGGCCCTTCAACCCGAAAGGTGATGGGCATGGCCGCCAGCGTAAAGATCTTTTTTGCATCCTCTGCAGAGACCTCAGCCTCCTTGCGGGAACTGGCTGTGCCTTTTTTTGCCTGGGTCGAACTGGCAAGCATCGCCTTGACATCCACCTCTTGAAAACGCTGTGTCTTCATATCAATGACATTCACACCGGCCTGCTGCGCATATTGCGCGATACTCTCCAGAAACGACGGCACGTCCTTTTCATTAAACAGGTATTCCCCAAATTCTTTTTCTTCTTTCGCGTATAGATCCAGGGATTGAAGAATCACCGCAGCCTGCTGATTGATCTCATCCAGGCGCTGATGCTGTGCCTTGACCGCTGCGCGTAAGGCCCGCGTCTCAGACACATTCCGCCCGATAAAGACCGATGTGGCCAGCACGGCGATCGCGCACATAAACAAAAATAAATTATAAAGGTATCTGCGGCTCATTTGTCCCCTTCTTTCCCATGTCCGTCCGCTGGGCTCTGTGGCGCCGATTCCGGCTCTTTTAACTTGGCCAGAATGCCGAACTGATATAATTTCATCTCATCTTTGACTTTCTTTTCCGTGAGAAAATCAAACCGTCCCTTTTCCAAAATCATCGAGTCTTCAATGCGGCGCATCACATTCGCGATCGCATCCATGTCAAAAGCATCACCTTTGATCTCCGCTCCGCCGGTCTCACCAAAACGGAACGATGTCAGCGCCAAATTTTCCGGCATTTCCTTGGCCACCATGGCCAAAACCTGCGCCCATGACACACGATTCAGATAATTCACATAGGCCGCCTGGCTTAAAAGACGCTGGCGGATCGATTCATATTTTTCTTTGCGGGCAAATAATTCTTTGGTCTTGATCTCACTCTCGCGAATCGCCTGATCCATGCGTTTTTGTTCCGCCTGAAGATCACCCTTGATCTGACGCAATTCGTGCGTATAAATATTAGCTAAAACCGTTAAGCCCAAGGCAAATATCGCGAAGATCATCATCAGTTTCAGCACATATTTTTTATTATAGAAATTCCTTAAGAAATGTTCCGATGGCAAAATCGTTTTTATTTTTTTCATCCGGCACAACACCGCTGACACACACCCCAAAAATGCCGGATTTTCACCATCCGCAGAGCATGCCCACTCAATACCCGGTATTTGTTGCGCGCACACCGCCTCAACCTTCACATCAAGTCCTTGCGCAACCTTCAGATCCAGATCAGCCACCAGCTCCTTATCCCACACCAAAAAAACCTTATCCACAGCCGCTGCGTTCTCATCCGATGCAAAGGCCTTGAGCACGCGCTTGAGCTCAGCCAGCCAATTGGATAATGCGCGATCCGGCGTTCCCGGAGTGCGCGACCCCATCATGGCCTGAACCCCCAACGCCAGCTTATAAAGAAGAACACACTGCCGGCCATTCATAATCGAAAGATAGGACATCTGATCATACACCGAGATGGTGACCCGCTGTTGAGGCTCCTTGGCCGCGAGCTGCACCACATGCTGAAGATTCAACGGCGCGATATCAATATCCCGGAACGTGACATGCGTGTCAGTGATCTCATTAAACAGCCCCTTAATAAACGCTGTGGGCAATGCGGCAAAAACAACTTTCACTTTATTTTTTGACGACGAAAAGGCCTGAAAGGCAAAATCAAAGTCCCCTTCACTAAATAATGGTATCTTTTCAATCTCACCGGCAATGATCTGTGCAAGCTCACGGCGTGAGGTCCGTGGCATGGTAATCTCATGCGCCACCGTATCCTTACGGGCCACCGATACAAAAATCCTTTGTGGCAATAGATTCTGCTGAAGAATAATTTCCCCAAGCAGTTTCGACAGCACTCCCGGAGCGATCAAATCCTGTTGATACAAAGATTTGCCAGCCGCAGTCACGCGGTGAGATCCTTTATCCTCTATGAGATAAACATATCGAATGATATGGTCAGATAGTTCTATGCCTAACAGGCCTTTTCGTGTCATCATTTTTACCTATGGTTGATTTTCTAATTTATCCTTAACCTGCCGTAACCTCAGTGGCGACAGCGATATACCCAGTGCTCTCTGTGTCTGCATCAACGCTATATGTATAGTTGGGATGCGTCGGCGTTTCCTTTAAAAATCCGCCATCAACCAACTCGGTCAGATCGTCACATTGAGCCCAACCAGGATTGGTTGCATCGTTGCGATTGACCGAATAACACACCATCAAGGCAGCGTTAATGTTCTTCATATTCGCTTCATGCGCGACATCTTCTGCCTTATCAATTGACCTCAAGGCATTGGGTAAAATCAAAGCCATCAAAATCCCTGCAACAATAAGAACAATGAGTATCTCTGTAAGTGTAAAACCTTTTTTATTCATTTTCAACTCTCCTTAATATAGACTGCGATTAAAATTCCTCTTTGCTTATGACACTTTTTTATTAAAAATGTTTAAATCACCCACTGATTCAGTATTTTCTTATTTTTTTAACTCCATTTCTCTGCTTGACTGAATACATATGTCGATTTTTTAAACATTTAGTTCTTTTCTCAACAAAAACTTTTCAATGTGAAAAACATTCGTTTTTAAATTAAATGAGCAATAATAATGCCAATTTCCAAATCAATATAACTCCTGAGATACAAAACACTTTCAACTCGCAGGATTAATCTTCCCTATCCTTAGGGTTATGCTCCAGATAAAGATTTCCAAATTGAAAAAATCGGCAAATAAATCGCTAAAAGGGTAACGATCACGATCAAGCCAACCATCACAATTAATAACGGCTCAAGGATCGTGAAGAACCGGTTTAAATCAAACTCTACCTCTTCATCAAAATGTGCGGATAAACGGTCAAACACCGATGTCAATTTACCGCTGGATTCTCCGATGCCCACCATCTCCACCAGCAGAACAGGAAATGTCCCGGCCTCTTTAAATGATTCATACAGTGACGCGCCCTGCTCGACCTGTTTCTGAACCCGGCCCAATGCCAGCGCCACCTCTTGATTATCCGCAGAGTCTTTCGCGATCTCAAAGCTCTCCATCGCGCTGCGTCCCGACGACAATAGCATGCTCAACGAATGAATGACCTGGCTGATCGCGATCATGTGCATGATCTTTCCAACAAACGGCAGACGTACTTTGATCACGTCACGGTAATACATAAACCGCGCATTCTTATGAAAGCGCTGATACGCCAAAAACATAATCACCACCGCAGCAAAAACCCCGGCCAAAAAATACGGTGAACGCATCACCGTCGAAATCCCCATGACAACCCGCGTCAATATAGGAAGATCCGCGTCAAACCGCTTGAGGACATTGGAAAAAATCGGAACGACAAACGTAAACATCCCGATTAAGACAACCATCGACGCGGAAACAACAATCAACGGATACAGCGTGGCGCGCTTGGTCTGCATGACGATCTTGCGCTGGTATTCCAAAAACTCTGTGATCTTCTTCAAAATTTCCACCAACCCGCCTGAGCCCTCGGCCACACAAATCAATGCCCGGTAGGTGACGGAAAAGACATTGGGAAAACGATCCATGCTCTCAGACAACTTTTTGCCCTCGGCCAAATCTTGATACATATGATTGACTACGATCTGACTGGTGCGGTCCTGGGTTTGGCGCCAAAGAATATTCATCGCCCTCAAAATCGGCACGCCTGACTCAATCAATGAACTCAGACGGTGCGTGAGCATCAGCAGCACATCCAGTTTCATTTTAGACTGATACACCGCGTTGATGTCACACGGACTGGCCTCAACAAAAAACAGATCCATCACCGCAACCTGACGCTGGACATCGCGCGCACGTTTTGCCTGCATAACCCCATAATAGGATTTTCCGCCTTTATCCTTAAGCTTGAAAATAAAATGTTTTGCGTTATTGGTCGTCATATTGCGTCCTAAAATTTTTCCTTACTCCACACAGGTGATCCTTAACATTTCTTCCATGCTGGTGACCTTGCTCACAACCTTTTTCATGCCCGACATCTGCAGATTGCTCATCCCGTTGGTCAAGGCCAGATCTTCGATCTCTTTCTCTGTCGCTGATTTTAAAATCATGGCCTGTATCACCGGATCCACCTTAAGCACCTCATAGATCCCTGTGCGTCCCTTATATCCTGTTTTCAAACACTGTTCACAGCCCACGGCCTTGGCAAACGATACCCCTTTCATCTTCAAAAACAACCTGTCCATACGCGAAAAGACTTTATCATCCGGAAGATATTCTTCTTTGCACCGCGGGCACAGACAACGCACCAGGCGCTGCGCGATCACTCCGATCAAGGCTGAACTGATCAAAAACGGTTCAATATTCATTTCCAGCAAACGTGTAATCGCCCCTGCCGCGGAATTGGTGTGAATGGTGGACAACACCAAATGCCCGGTCAATGCGGAACGGATCGCCATTTCTGCGGTTTCCACATCCCGGATTTCCCCGACCATAATAATATCCGGGTCATGCCTCAAAATGTGCCGGATGGCCGTGGCAAAGGTATATCCGGTAAACGCACTGGCCGATGTTTGATTGATTCCCTCGATCGCATATTCCACCGGATCTTCGACGGAAATAATATTCTTTGATGGATCATTGAGCATATTCAGCGCCGAATACAATGTGGTTGTCTTGCCCGCTCCGGTCGGACCGCTGACCAAGATCAGTCCATACGGCCGGTTGATCAGGCGCGACACAATCGCCGCATCCTCTTCTTCCATGCCCAAGTCGGCAAACGCATGCGCGACAAATTCCTTGCTTAAAATCCGTATAGCCAAATTTTCGCCCAAACGGTCGGGCAATGTAGAAATCCGGATATCATATTCCTGATCGCCTTTCGAAAATGACATGCGCCCATCCTGAGGGCGCCGGGAATCTGCCACATCCATTCCGGAAAGAATCTTGATCCGGGAAATGACATTGCGCTCCAAATCTTTGGCAACCGATGATTTTTCATATAAAACGCCGTCAATGCGGAAACGCACCCGCAACCCATTTTCCTGCGGCTCCAAATGAACGTCTGAAGCCTCTTCCTTAATAGCACTGGCCAAAATCGACTCAACGATCTGACCCACGGATGATGAAGAGGAAGACTGACCATTGGCATTTTTGCGATTCGCCGTATTCTGAAACTGCCCAGCCAATTCCTGTAAATGTTCTTCAATGTCCTTCTGCCCAGCCATCACGGGATTGACCACATAACCGCTGCGGTACTGGATTTCCTGTAATGCGGCCATATTCAACGGATCATTGGTGGCCACGGTCAACGAATAATCATCCAATGACAACGGCAAAATTTTATATTTATCAATCAAGTCAAACGGGATAAGGTTTAAAACAGTCGCAGAGATCTTGACATCACACAAACGTACATACGGCAGTTGAAAAATACGGGCCAGGGTTTCTG
>CAZBHY010000069.1:0-7397 GCA_964491705.1 uncultured Planctomycetales bacterium | reverse complement strand
ATATCAAACTGATAAAGCTGTGTTTTCACGACATCCTCAATGCGCCCTTTGAATGTGGCCTTGCCCAATCCGATCCGAACAGCCGATTCTAAAATGTTGAGGTCATTGTCCGCATACTCAAACGCAATATCCCCATCCGAAACCGCTACGGGCATCAATGCCGATGAAAACCCGGCCTGCTTCAATGCCCCCTGCAACTGCAAAACGGGAACACCGTGTGCTCCCATAATCGCCTGACTGATTACGCACCGCAGCATTCCTTGGAGCTTAGTCAACTGAAGGGCGGCCACACCGGCAAACGTTTCTGCCAAGGTCTTCATTTCCAAGGCAGAAAGATCACTCTCCATCACCGTATCGTTGATCAAAAATTGTCCATGGGTCAGATCAATCCTCCCCTTGCCTTGAATCGAAATCGCCTTAGCAGATCCCAGCGCAGCACAACTCATTTCAAAGGTCAAAGGCTTCGCTGTGGCAGTGCTATCCTGCCCCAACGCCAAATCATTCACATGGATATCCACATTGCTCAGCGCAACATCTTGGAAAAAAGTTTTTCCATCTGCCGCTAAGACAACCTCACCATCATCAATCGTAATGGTCTGAATAAACATCTGAAACGTATCACTCTTCTTGCCATCTCCAACAGGTGATACGGGTTGTTGACGCAATGCATTGTCACCATCCTCCTGTTCCTGCATACGTGCCATATCCAAATGAACCACTGGACGTTGAATAATGATATGAGCGACCATAATCTCCCGAGTTTTTAAAAAATGCACAATGTCGACAGACAGCTGCAAACGATCCGTATGGATTGCAACACCCTTCAAAAGTCCCTGATCCGCCAAGGCCACACCTTGCACATCCAAAACAGCGCCTTTTTTAAAATCAATGTTCAAATCAATGCGGCCGATCTCCACAGTGGTCTGCAATGCTGAGGAAATTTGCTGGGCGATTTGATCTTTATATGTATTTGCATCAAAATTTTTCAAAAACACATAAATGCCCACCACTGAAACAACCATCACCAGAATCACGATCATGACTATGATCTTAAAAACTTTCATCATCGTCTTCTCCTTGAGCATGCGCTGTTGAAAAATTTTCCAAGGCATCCATAATGACCCGACCGCGATCAGCCTGATTCTCCAAAGACTGTAATCGAAAATGATTTTCCAAGTCGGCCAGATACTGCCGCGTCATCTTGTAATCAGGGCGCAGCTTTTCTACTTCTGTAAAAACATCATTGGCAAAATAATAGGCATTTTTCTGATAAAATTCCACTCCATCTTGATAAAGCGCATCAACCTTTTCCAAAAATGATGCCTGCAACGATTCCTGTTCATTCTGCATCTGTTCACGATAACGATGAATATACTGATCAACTTCCTCCCGCTTCAAATCCAATGCCGCCCGCTCAAGATCGGCCACCCGCGACTCAACGCTGTCGTTTACACGTGACAGACGTGCTGCGTCCTGCCGCTGACGCAATTGTTCATCCACCTGCGACAAACGCTCTTTCGCAGCCTCCGCTTCCTTCTGTTGCATCGCACGCTGTAATTTCTCCTCATCCTGTTTCTTCTGACGACGCGCTGCCTGTTCCGCCTTCTTGTCCATCGCAGGAATGGCGATATTCTGTTGAACCTCTTCATGCACCAGCGGCCGTGTCGCTCGTGCTGGCATCTGATGGTCCGTTGATTCAACAGTCGTCTGTATCATTTGGAATTCTTCATCAGAGATCTCATCCGACGGAACATCAATGCGCAGAGGTCCGCTTTCTCCATAAACCCGCTCTAAAAAACGCTCATGTTTCTTCCGCATACGCGCGGCAAAAGATGTCGGCAAGGCATCATCCTCAAGCAGCTGATCTAAATGCTGAGACGTTTCTTCCGCATGAACAATATGCCCGGCTTTATACGCTGACACCATCTGACGATATGTCTGGGCCACATCCTGAATAGCCCGACTGGTACGCGTTTTTCGCTCACGCGCGATCACCCTCTCCTTTTCCTCTCCATAAACAGCAGGAGGCTCTGTTCCGCTCAGCGTCTGCACCTGCGCGTCAGCAATAGACACAAGGCCAAGGGCCATCATCGCACTGATGAAAAAATATACCCATTGTGTATGATGCATCCTCATGCAATACCCCTCACTATTCGCGAACATCCTGTTCTGAAAAAACAGTCGCGGTAAAAATACTTAATTCCGTTTTCGGATCTTTCCAAGCGTCAGCCGGCAAGCCCGCTTTCTGTTGGCACAGATACGATAAAAAGGTGTCGCGATCCCATCCGGTTTCTGTTGCAACCTGCGGTAAAAATACACCCTGATTCCATCCTCGCCGGACAATCACTCCATGAACGCCCATCTGAATCTCTTCGGGACTCTTGACCCGCCGCGGTTTGGACAACACAGACACTTCAATATCCAAATCCTTCAATTCATCAGCACTGACCGGCTGAAAACGCGGATCCTCTGAACTTGCGGCCACGGCCATGTCCCGCACCGTCAAATATAACGGTTGCTGACCAATAATATGGCCAATGCATCCCCGCAACTCCCCAAATTTATGAATGGTGACAAACGCCCCTTCTCCCTTTTTCAAACGGGCGTCGGTTTCATTAACCGCAAGAACCTTTTTTTCGCGAACATACACGTCCACCGTGCTTCGCGCAATATCAATCAACCGTCTTTTCTGTGCAGCAGTGAGTTCATCCTCATTGTGGGACACGGCCATACCCGCAGCACCCTTATCGCTATTTGCGCTGACCGTTTTCGGCTGATAAAAAACAAACGATGCATATCCCACCACGCTCCCCATATCCCCCGTCACATCTCCAGAATGGCCATACATCAAATGCTCTGGTTGCAGTCCCCGTAATTTTGCCAAAAAAATCGCCGTGGTTACAGGCATAAACCCGCACATCTCTAACTGACGCTGAGCACATCGCGACCAAAAGGCTTGGGCATCCAACGCTTTGATCAGATCGATCGCGGCCTGATCCATGCGCGTTGCCTGATCAGCAGGATGAAAATGCGACATATCCGATGAGATGACAACTAAAACATCCTCCCGATCTCCGATCACCGCATGCAAATGTTCCGCGGCTTTTCGGCAATCCTCCATCTTCATCTGACCCATGATCACTGGCACAATTTTCACATTGGGCAGTACTTCCTGAATAAAAGGCAATTCGACTTCCAGCGCATGTTCACGCTCAAACACCCTAGGATCAAAAACACACTGCGGATCCTGGGTAATCAGCTGTTTGGCAAAGTCTTCGTCAACGGGCAACACCCCTAATGGTGTTTGATATCCGCCCTTTTCCCAAACCGATAAACCGGAAAATCCAAAATGATGGCTGGGCGCCACGACAACAACTGTCTGATATTTTTTCCCTTGAACATGTTTAAACGCCTGTGCGGCAATTTGACCGGAATAAATATACCCCGCATGCGGAACAATGAGAATTTCAACGCGATTGCGAATGGTCGCTGGTGGCACCGCATCAAGAAATGATCGAATCTGTGCGGAAAGTTGGCGCGCATTTGCCGTATAAAACTGCCCGGCAACATTCGGCCGTTTAATAGAATTATCTGCAAACCCTGATGATGACATAATGAGGATTATACCAAAAATAAAAAGAAATCGTTTCATAAAATCTATTTTCCTAAAGGCAATGTTGCATTGATCTAAAAAAAAGAGGACAGCCATATGTCCTCTTTTTATCGCATTCTCATCTGTTTGTAAAGAATTATCATACCTGCGGACCAGCTGCCACCAATGCTTTTCCTTCGTCGGTATCTATGAATGCATGAAAATTCCGGATAAACATCTCTGCCAATTTTCGAAGAGTGATATCATAGTCGGCCTTGTCGGACCACGCCATGCGCGGATTCAATATGCCTTTTTCAATCCCAGATAATGACGTGGGAATCTCAAGCTGAAAAACTGGCATGACTTCAAAATCTGCTTCATCTAAAACACCAGACAAAATATCATCAATGATCTGACGGGTGATCTTTAAACTCATCCGGCTACCCACGCCGTATTTCCCTCCACTCCATCCCGTATTCACCAAATAAGCGGTTGCACCATGCTGTGCCATCTTTTTCCCAAGAATATGCGCATAGACAGTCGGATGCAGCGGTAAAAATGCCTGACCAAAACACGCAGAGAATGTCGCCTTGGGCTCTGTCACGCCCAATTCCGTGCCAGCCACCTTGGCGGTGTAACCGCTGAGATAATGGTACATCGCCTGCTCTCTGGTCAATCTGGCCACAGGCGGCAGAACACCAAACGCATCACATGCCAAAAAAATAATTTTCGACGGATGCCCTCCTTTAGAAACAGGCTTCACAATATTATGGATATGATTGATCGGATATGACACCCGCGTGTTTTGTGTCTTTACGGATGAGGCAAAATCCACTCGGCCTGTATCATCCACCACAACATTCTCTAAAAGTGCATTGCGTTTAATCGCATGATAAATATCAGGTTCATTATCCTCTGACAAATTAATACATTTCGCGTAACATCCGCCTTCAAAATTAAAAACCCCATCGTTATCCCAGCCATGCTCATCATCCCCAATCAAGGCACGTTTCGGATCTGCAGATAACGTGGTCTTGCCGGTTCCAGACAGCCCGAAAAAAAGCGCCGTGTCACCGTCTTGGCCCATATTCGCTGAACAATGAAAGGCCCCAACATCCTTTTTGGGAAGAAAATAATTCATAATTGTAAAGATGCCTTTTTTAATCTCCCCGGCATACCAGGATCCGCCAATGACAGACATCCGCTCTTTCAAATTATTTGCAGCAAAGACTTCTGAGCGCATTTGATATTTTCCAAAATCCTTGCACTCGACTTTACAAGCGTTCAAGATCACCCAATCCGGCTTAAAATTTTTCAGGTCTTTTTCATACGGGCCAATAAACATATTCTTGAAAAAATGCGCCATCCATGCAACCTCGGTCACCAAACGCACGTTCAGCCGTGTATCCGGATTCGCCCCGCAAAAGCCATCGATGACATAAAGTTTTTTCCCGTTCAATTGCTGAACAGCCAAATCTTTCAAATGCGCCCACGCCTCACCCGAAAGCGGTTTATTATCCGAGGCCCCAGCCTCTTTGCCTGGCTTACCCCACCAAAGCTCATTTTTCGTCATTTCATCATACACAAAATATTTATCCTTCGCGGAACGCCCCGTAAAACGACCAGTGTCAACTGAAACCGCACCAAACTCTGTCACAAATCCCCGCTCAAACCCTTGTAATTGCGGGTTGGTTTCATGTTCAAAGAGCTCCTCATGCGAAAGCTGATAATAGACAGCCGCTGCCTGTCGAATCCCATAATGGTCAAGACCGAGATCCTGAATATTCTTAATCATCCCATTGTTCTCCATGTGCCTGCCTGCTTGTAATAAGTATTTTCTTTCCCTGAATTAACGCGCTATATTAACGAGGATTCTCAGCCCTTTCAACTAAAAGTTTTAAAAAATCAAAGACCGAAAAACAGGAATATTTCCCCTGTTTTTCGGTCTTTTAATTGCACGAAAACTATTTTTGCTGATAGCGTAATTCTGTCCCATCCTGAGGGCAATACACCGTATCTGCAGAAAAAACCTTCCCGCATGTCGGGCAAAACTTTTTTTCCTCTATTCTGCTGCCAACAGCATATCCCCCTAATGCGCCAACAGCGCCACCGATCAAAGCGCCTTTATCCCGATTACCACTCTGATGCCCAATAATCGCCCCCAACCCGGCCCCGGCAGCCGTTCCCACGGCGGTTCCCTTCTGCGTAGTTGTACAGCCCGCTCCCGCAATAATCACAAAGAATATCACCAAAAACTTTTTCATAAGATCCCTCCTGTTTTGATTAACGCCATTCAAAATAACGGACATGTTTTCGTGCCATTTAAACATATCGGATTTCCGCTTGCCGGAGTTGTCTGAACGAATAAATTCGTTTGATTCACCCGAATACGATACGAACCATCACCCGGGACAGCCACACATTCAAATGTCGAATCATTAGTCGTATCATTGCAGGTATACGTAAATTTCCCAGAAGAAATATTCAGATCGAGCGCCTCATTCAGGCCCGACAAATCTGAATTTCCTGCCCCTGATGGAGGAAAATAAGCATTATATTTGACAAAATACATTTTCTGGGCACTGTGAATCATGCGTAACTGTGACATAGCATCACGAATATGCGTGCGCTCAACCATTTTGGAATATCCCGGAATACCAAATCCCGCGATAATCCCCACAATGATCACCACGACCATCACCTCCATCAAGGTGAACCCCATAAATCTTTTGCCATGATACGACATGTCGTACTCCTTTGTAACCAATCGTATGCGCATCAGCAACGCGCATACACGCGCAATACCAATGCCCGCTCAACAGGGGTGAATGACCAACCTGCTGTGACACAAACAACTCACCCAAACACCATTTTTTCAAAACACTCAAAATGATATCTAATATCCTGACCAATGCATAATAAATTTTTTATCACCGGAAGACAAGAATAAATCCATAATTTTATGGCCATCGGCCAGAAATTGATACTGCCCAGGAGGAAGGATGACCCGACCCATATAAATCTCCGATGGCAGGGTCTCCCACGCGCGTAGATCCGCCTGTTCAGAATATAATAAATACACATTGCCTGCATACCGAAACACCGACGCGGCATCTGTGCCGGCCGCATCGCTGACCTGATCTTCCAGGACTTCCACCAAAAATTGTTTTGTTACCGGGCGCGCCACAGCCTTGGCCATAATACGCACGCGCCGATCATCAAGATTTTTCCGAGCAACAGCATCCAAATCATGCACACGCTCAAGAGCAACAGACCGCGTCGTGCCTCCCTCCAATCCATTGACCTCGACTACAATCGGCCTCTGCGCCTTAAAACCTGTACGATAACGGGGAAAAGAAACACGGGTCAACAGCCCATCCATTCCGGGCAAAACAATGCCGCTCTGAACCTTATTGATAATCTGCCCGCGAAAATAAAGAAGATAGACTTCCGCCTGCTGACGACGATCTTCCAGCAACGGCGATGAGATCTGTGGAAATAGCCGCTGATAATGTTCCGCCTCGCGCGCGCCCATCCATCGTGCTGCCGCCAGGAGATTCTCCTTGAGTACATTGGGAACATCCAAATGATAATGCTCGTGAAATGCGCTCTGATAAATATCAAACGCGCGACGATACGAAATGAACGCATCATTAATATTCTGGCGCTCTCCCAGACTTTCATAAATGATACCCATCAGCAGTTGCACAAAGGCATCATCGGCATAAACATTCTTCTGTCCCACAGGGTAACGGTCATTGACCGTCTGCAATACTGCACTGGCGTTTCTTGCCTCAACCAAGGC
>CAZBHY010000068.1:0-7455 GCA_964491705.1 uncultured Planctomycetales bacterium | reverse complement strand
GGAAAACCAGCGGAGGCTAGGTTTGTTTCACGGGATGATTTAGCCAAGGAATATAGCAGACCGGTTTATGATATGGTCGAACAGATTGAGAGAAAATTCGGTCGATTGGATCCGGACGCGCGCCAAGATTTAATTGGTTGTGGCTATATGGGGCTGGCGTTGGCCATGGATTTTTTTAACCCAGATCGGCCTTCTGAATTCAGAAGCATAGCGACTGAGCATATCCGCACAGCGATGATAGAGGGCTGGCAGGATTTGAAAAAGACGCATCGGTTAGGTTTGGCGCGATTGAATACGTCATGTGCCGGCGGGCACATTGCGATGAATCCGAGCATGCAGCGTGCTGATAGGGCGCAGAGAGTAGGCACTGGATATACACTGCCTTCTGCCAAGGTTAAGATCTTGACGCATGTCACATCAGAGAAGATCGCTGATGTTATTGTGGCACATGGATGGTATGGGGAAGGCTTGTCGGATAAAGGGAATTTTCATGTCGAAGAAGAGGGCAGCAATGGTTCTGAAGGGTATCAGCGGTGGAGTCCTGTGGTAGGTCAGGCACCGGTTGTTCTAGCCTTTGGCGTTCCGGACGCGTGGGTTAAGGAGACATTCTTAGGAGATGTTGCCAGTTTGAATGAGCATGCCATCATCCCCTCGATCAATGCAGCATTTAGAATGGTGCTTGATCGCATGGCGGCCAATGGTTGTCCAGCTTTAAAAGTTCATTTTGAAGGTTTATTGCAGAGAAATCGTTTGGCACATTTGCCCATTGCGTATTTAGATCCAAAACGGACGCTTGAATATAATGCGGCGTATCGCGGTTCTCAATTTCTTCAAACACCCATTGGATTGCGGGTTCAGGAGCTGGGAAAGAGAGCCTCCTCACCTCTTTCGTCTGATCAACAAACAGCGGGGAGGGATATTTTTACTCCTCAGAGAATTTCCTACCAGCAATGGGAGACAATGGATCATAAGGCATTGTCTAACGTGGATTGGATGCGCAACAATCTGCTCAACTTTAACATGGCAGGAAAAACATTTGTTCCGACTGAGGGAATTATGATTCCCCATTGGGAAGAACTGTGTTGTGTGTTGGCGTCGGTGGATCAGTATGTGAGAAGAGGAGAACATCCCGTGATCGGTCGGTGTTGGATATGGGGATATGATTTTGTTGAGCAGATACAGAGAAAGCCTTTTGTGCAGGACGTCAAATTTATGCGTACGAAAGATGATCGGCATACATGGGTTGCGGTGCAGTTGAATGATCAATGGTATGTATTTGATCGGACAGCAGGGCAATTTCAAATTTTCGCAGATCATCCCGTCGGAATCTACACACAGCTGAATCGTGCACAGATGATTGCGCCTTTTTATAACAGTGAGGTCAGCGTTGAGATCATTGGTCCGCGTCGATTTTCATTTTTCCCATCAGATATGGATGTGTCACAGGTGATGTCTGGTCATGCCTCTTCCAGTCCGGCAAGAAATTATGATCGCGAGCAGCGCCAGCGGCGGCAGAAATATGATTCATGGCATTGGCAGTCCGTGATAGAAGATGTCCAGGGCCCCCTTGCCCGGTTGTACAAGTTACTGGAGAGGTCTGAGGATCCAGAACGTTCTTTAGAGATGCGGCTTCAGATGGCAGAACGGTTGATGCGGCAGACAGATCAATATTTTAGAAGCAAAGGACACCGCGACATTGATATGGATGAAAGTTTTAGTTTAGACAATATTCGCGCGAAAAGTGCCGTGCGTCTTGCTGAGGCATATATGGATATGGGGATGCTTGATCAGGCGCGACGGCATATCCGTGAGTACATTATGGAGATGCCCCATCAGGAGTTACTGTATGGCGTGTTTGAGCGTGTTGTGTTTGCCGGCATTATGATGAGCATGATTTTTCATGAATTCGGGTTTGCTTCTGATTTTGTCTCTGAACAGATTGATTTTTTGCGTGAGAAAACAATGGGAGAGAAATATCGAAAACGTCTTGAGCGTGTTCAAGACTTTCTCTCGGTCTCATGGGAATCTCCGTTGCAGATTGATGGCCGTCCTTGGATCCATGTTAGACAACGGCATATTATGGATGGCCGGGAATTTCAATGGCAGCCGACGACATATTTTCCGCAGGGATGGACATCCAATGAATTGCGAGTTCTTTTTAATCGGGCCCTTGGACGCACATCGGATCGTCAAAGAACGGAATTTTATCGTGACCTTGCATGGTGGCCACAGGATACGATCGTTGTTTATGATGACTCGGCAGATTACGGCGGGAGATTATTGAGAATTGTGTTTTTGGTCGATCAGGATGGATGGTTGATGACTGCCTATCCGACATTAGGAGAGGGAGTGACATATGCGTCCCGTTATGTTGAGAAACCATTGAAATTTGTTTCTATGGCTCCGCGGGGTGTTCCGATATGGAATACGCAGACGGTTAGTCCGATGCATGTTCGCGCTGGCTGTCGCACATGGGGCTTTCAGTGTATGTTTGATTTTCTTTCGCATTTGTCCGCAGGGAATTTATCGCCGCTGGAACGGGAACAATTGATTTGGCTGGCAGTGACCCAAGGAAGACGGATTGATGATGACGAGAGGCATATATATTATCATTTTGATATTCCTAGTGCGAATGGTTGGCATAACGTGTTGGGTGTTGATGGGTTGGTCTTTTCTGTTGATAAGCAAACTGCAAATGTCCTGCGGTTTTTTGATTCAGGGCCTTTATGCCGCGCTGTTGGCGATTTTTCTTATAATAAGATCGGAGAGGCTTCTTCTCCGGTTGTTGATTCGATGGTAGATTTGGAAATGGAAGGACCACAGCGTTCAAAGTTTTTTGTATGCGCTGAGTTTTGGCAAAGACTTTCCAAAAACGACCGAAATAATATTGAAGCAGCGTTAACATGTGCCAGGTCAGACTTAACACGTTTTTTAAGGATTAATCCGCGTTTGCATATTGCGGCTCACGAGGCGGGCCAGGGCCAAAGTGAGGGACGGACTGTTTGGTTATCGCTAGATAATCCCATTGTTTTGAGCAATGGCGTGCGTATCAGCATGCTGCGCCTTAAAGGGGTGAGACCTGATCATGATAACGGAAGGGTCAAGGTTTATAACGGAGTCTTGGGCCATGATACCAGTACAATGACCATCGCTCCATTAGGGGCTGAAATTTGTGTTGAAAAGCGGGTACGCAACGAGCCGGCAGGGACGATGTTATTGAAGCGTGCCGTCCATGAATTTTCCATGATGACGGAATTGAGATCTTCGGGTGTCAGTGTTGATGCCCCATTGGGGTATGGACAGTTTTCTGGTCTTTATTTTGGGGACGAGGATGTCGGATATGTCATGATCGACATTGACGGTGAGGCTACTGATATCCGTTTTGGCTCTGAGATCAAAGATGGCACGATGAATCTGGCGCAGTTCGACATGATCAAAGGAACATATGAGGTCCTTCCTCGGGATATTCAGACACAGGCGGCTTGGCATATCGGTCGGGCATATCGAGTGTTCCATGACTCAGGAAAAATTCATCGATCTCCTCATTTGGGAAATATCGGGGTGAGGCATGCTGATCCTCATCAGATCGTTATTCGGGACTTAGATACCATTATTTCACGGAACCCAAATGATGGGGCAGGTAGTCATCAGCGGTTTATTGATTTACAAAGAATTATTGTTGGATTTTTGCGCTATATGATTATTGGCAAGGTGGAGGAGGACGGTCTTCACCAGATGTTGTATTCGTTGGATTTTCTCGTCGCGCCGTTTTTAAAGGGTTATTTTTATGATGTCGAACAGGAGACAGAAAAATTTTCGCGAATGATTGAGCAGTGCAGCAGCGTGGAATTTTTTAATGCGATTAACCAGCTTCTGGGTGGAAATAAAGTAATTGTCAGGGGCGATGGAATAATTGATGTGTCTTTTATTGAGGAGAAAGATCGTTTTGATTGGCTGGTGTTATCGTCTGATCATCCTGTTTTCGGAGGCATTGTCTATTATTTAGATATTCATTCGCTGAAGGGATCGTTCGTATCATCTTCGCCAATCGGGCGTGATGATGTTTCTCAAGATGCGGAGCATAGAATCAATGGTGGGGACAATCATCATGATGTGATTACGTGTGAGCGGCAATATCGATCGTGTCTGCAACGGGCAATATTAGGAAAAAATCGGGTCAATCTTTCTAAAGACGGAAAAACATTTGATGTTTATATGATCGAAGGACTTCCTATTCCTTTGGTTGAAAAAAAGCTGCATCGGCCTGATCCTCATCGCATGAAGCAAGAAGCATTACAGGTTGTCATGGCCCGTCGTCGACTCAATGGGCTTGAGGCGAAGGCTTATGTGCATCAACAACGGATCATTCAATCATATGTTAAGGTTTTATTAGGATTTAATGCGAGAAGGGAGGGCCTGTTATGGAGGGTCGCGACCGATGATGGAATTCAGATCCTTGAGGATTATTTTGCATTGATTACACGCATCTGGCAGCGGGGGATTTTTGATCTTGATATTGGGTTGAATAATGTGGGGATCAGCTTGATGGGGCACATGGAGGCATTTGACTTTGAACAGATGCGGGAGATTTATCCTGACAGCTGTGAGGTGGCGGCGTTAAGAAAGGTGCTTTTATTCGCCAATGCAGATTGGATTCCCAAGGGCTTGGCAGCGTATTATGCCGAAAAGGTAAAGACTTTTGTTGAGGAAATGGATTATTTTTTCCTTTCTTCGGATGAAAATCCCATTTGGCAAGAGGATATTGCAAACAAAGTTAATTTTGGCGTGTTGGATTGGCCATTGCTCCATGAGAATGAAACGACCAATCCTGATGATTATGGTGCATTCAGGGATTTGGTTATTGGTGACGATGATCCCAACCTTTCCGAGATATTCATGGAAAAATTGCGAGCGCAAGGATCATTGCCTGTAGAAGAGAAGAATGCTCGCACAGTATTGGGCTGGTGGAAATGTCGCGGACAACTTTCCGATATTAGCGTGTTGATCAAATCTGATCTATGGATCATTGCCGCGATCGTACGACACCATTTTTTGCGAGCGGTCACGCTGGGAAGAGTGGGACCGCCAGCCCCTACCAGATTTAAACGCTTTCAAATTGCTTCGATCAATCAAGAACATCCTGCAATCAGATTTCTACCACCCGTATATCGCGCAGGGATTCGTCTTCATGAACAAGCGCATCGTTTAGGAAAAAATGAGGCCATAGCCTATCACGTGGAGATGGCACAATTAATGGCTGCCTCGTCAAAGAGCAGGCAGGACTCTGCAGGATTTTATGTGTCGCGCTTGGTTCATCGTCCTAAAGCACAAGGATTGGTTGAATTTGTTCGGAACTCTATTAATAAACGGCCAGTGCAACAGCGGGAGGCTTATAACAATTTATTAAGATGGTTTCTTATGATCGAGGCTATTTGCGGTATCGGGAAATATGCTGGGATATTTGTCGGGGCGGCTTCGATTGCCGCAGGGTCTTCGGTCTTAGCGGTTGGAGTAGCGCTGATATCGATCTTTTTAGGAGGCATTTGCCGTTTTATTGTCGCGCTCATATATCAATACAAATATCCGCATGTCGCCTTTGGTCGTGTTTTAAATCCTGCGATTTTTATTCCTTTCCACGGGGGGTTTGTTTATGGTTTGTTGTCACTTGTTTCGCCGCGATATGGTTTTATGGATTTAAAAAGCCTCAGAAATATTTCTTATAAGGTGGAACTTTCTTTGTATTATTCTCTGGAAAATGGCGGGGCAATTGATCCTAATATAGTTGAATATACATTTGAGATCGCTGAGGCCATCTTGGCGTATCAGAAAAAACACTTTTTACGGCACGACCCACATTATCGTCGTCTTTTTAGAATTCGTTCAGCCGAGCGCAATGGTAAAAATGGATATCATATTCATTCAGGCAAGCGCCTTCTTCTTATTGATTCGTCAGAAAAAATTAAAGAGTATGCGGATTGCCTAGGCAAAGAGTTCAACGATCAGAAAATTCGAAAAAGGATTTATTACTTTGACCTAGATGCGTTTTATAGCGCAGTTCAGCATGAACAAATACTGGGAGATCCGCCAGTCATCAAGCATTTATTTGTGTTGTCTTCATCGCAAGTCGGTCAGAATGAAAAAGACGGGACATTGGGTGCGTCCAGTCCGGCTGAGGCCGGGTCGCAGGATCAGTGGCCATTTTTTTCTGATGATCCAGTGAAGATTGCTGAAAAAATTGCACACGAACGCAACCGGGTTGATGAGATTCATCGGAATTGGCCTCCGGCCGTAGTTATTTTCGGCAGTGCACGTATTCCCGAACATGACCCGATGAGCGCTCTGGCCAGAGAGTTGGGCAGGCTTATTTATCAAGCGGGGTTGCCGATACGGACAGGCGCTGGCCCGTCGATCATGGAAGAGCCGCTCAAGGGATATGTTGAAGCGCGGGAACAGTCGGGCGCAAACGTCTCATCCGCCAACACAACTCAAGGAATTCGCATCCAGCTGCCTTTTGAACAGCGCACGTCGCCTTATGTCGAGGATAATCATGAGTTTGGTCATTTTGTGACGCGCAAGATGGGGTTGTATAACAATGCGATCGGCATTGTCGTTTTTCCCGGAGGATTTGGCACGCTGGATGAATTATTTGAGGTTTGGGCGCGGGGACTTTCGGTTGTCCTAATCGGAACGGATTTCTGGACGCCGATCATGCGCGGTTTTCATGACAGTTGGAAGGAAGCATGGCTTTTAGATAAGATTCCCTGTCGGCCGATGATCACAGACTCGCCTAAAGACGCTCTCGCCCATATCCGGAAGTACCGGCGTCCGGTGAAGAGGCCGGACCACCGCTCTTCGGCTCACGCGAACCAAGAGATCAAGGACGCATTGAATAAATTGAAACAATGGCCGGCCAGTGTGGATTTTGTTGGACATACTATGCAAGAAGAGACGCCGGAATTGTCGGTCGCTGGGGGGCTGGCCAGACAGTTAATGGCGGGTGGAGTGCCGGTCCGGATCGGCTCGCACAGCCGTGTTTTGCGTCGGAGGATTTATGAAAGTGTCGGCGCTGAAAACTGGGGCCTGATACAGACTGTGCTTCTCGTGAAGCAGCAAGAGCGCTTGCGGCAGCGCGACAATCGTCTTCTCTCAAATCACATTTCAAATTATCACGTGCTTTTTGCTGAGAATTCCCGCGGTTATGTGTTCTTGCCAGGTGACATTGGCGTTATGAATCGGTTATTTGACCTCGTGGATTTAATCCATACTAAGAAATTTCCCGTTCGTCCGATTGTTTTGATGGGAAGGAAATTTTGGCAACCCATCATTAGCAGGATCATGGAACAGACCGTGTGCTATCCGACAGGTCCGTTGGTGGATCCATCGGCGTCAAACTTATTTTTAATAACCGATGACGCGGAGGAGGCAGCATCTGTTTTGATGCAGAGCGCTCAAGCC
>CAZBHY010000067.1:0-7522 GCA_964491705.1 uncultured Planctomycetales bacterium | reverse complement strand
ATATAACGATACGACAGATCCGCGACCGTTTTTTCTAACGCATCATTGCGTCTCTGCATATTCAGCGTATTGAAAAAAATACGCTGATTTTTTTTCCGTTGCGCATCGTTAAAGTCTTCTTGCGTTAACGCACGCGGAGCCCAGACCTCAAAACCAACCACGCGGTCACTGGGACTGGCGTTGGCATGAATACTGACAAACATATCCGCGGCCCACTCAGTCGCACGCTGCGTGCGATCCTCCAGCGAAATAAATACGTCGGATGACCGTGTCAACCGGACGCCATGCCCGCTCTGTTGTAAAATGCGCTCAACTCTACGGGCGATATCTAAGACCACTTCTTTTTCCTTGAGGCCGCTGGCGCTAGCAGCCCCGGGATCTTTGCCTCCGTGACCGGGATCAATCACGATTAAAAAATCTTTTTTGCGGATACTCACCACGCACAATACCGCGTCCAAATGGCAAAAGACTTTTTCCGCGAAATCCTCCGGAGCATATAGCTCCTGGCGTTCCAAAACAATCGGGCCGCTGAGCATAACACTTTCCGCTCCGATATTCACCGTTTGGCTGCCCACCCACACCTTGGCTGTACGGCCATTTTTTGATAAACGCGCTGATAAATCCACAGGATCAAACGCATACTCAATCCCCGCCTGCTCGCACCACACAGCCAGAGATCGGCGGGTTTCCGTGGATTTCGGTACAGTCGTACAACCCGACACCAACAACATCAATACTCCTGCGCAGAGAATCATTCTTTTAAAAAGAATCATACCTCAAGGCCTTTCCGTTGCGATCATCGTTGATTGAATCTTAACACGCCTTTTCACGGCAAGATTTTACCACATCTATGACTTCTGCAAGAATACTGTTCTTAAGCTTCTCAATCAGTGGCTTCATTATAAATTAATTTATAAGAAAATAATAGATATTAATATGAATTAGAATTTAGCCTGCATGAACATCATTCCCTGCCCTTATGGCGCGACTGTTTACCTCTATTATATTCCAATCCTGACACAATTCTCGGTGTTAAAAAAATCGCAATCTCGGTTTTTGTTTTGACCGCGCTTCGACTGCGAAAGGCCGCGCCCAACACGGGAACATCCCCCAGCACAGGGACCTTACGACTCATGTCCACGTGTTCGTCTTTGATCAATCCACCGATGACAATTGTCTCGCCATTTTTGATCCGCACCATTGTTTCCACCTCAGACGTTTCTACAATAGGAATCGTATTGTTCTCACTGGTGGTCAGTGTGTCCAATACAGAACTCACTTCCGGACGGATCTTCAGGGTAATAAACCCATCCTGATGAATGGTCGGCGTAACATACAACTTGACCCCGACATCAATAAAATTCACATGTTCCGCAGTGATCGTTGGCCCGCTGGCTGTCGTAGTGGTCGTTGTCGTCACATACGGCTGCGTTGACCCGACCAAGATCCTGGCCTCCTGACGATTTAAAGCGATCACACTGGGACTGGATAAAATATTTGTTTCACCGATTTTTCTCAAGGCCTCAACCATCGCTGTATAATGATGCGCCGCCAGCGTGCCAATGGTCATCACCGCCTTATTCGGCTCTGCACTGTCAATCACATCAAAATCCAACTGCGCAGTCCATTGATCAATATCAGAAAATACCCGCTGCCAATTGACTCCCATCTCAAACGCATCAGTCAGTTTAATCTGAACGATCTTGGCCTCAATGAGCACCTGCTGATCTTTTACGTCAAAAGCAGCAACGATCCGCCGCACGGCAGCGATCTTATCAGGAACATCGGACACCACGATGGTGTTAGACCGTTCGTCATAGGTCATACTGCCTATCCCTTTGCTCAACACGGCCACTATCTGATCCACCAGCGTTTTGGCTGGCGCATAGTTCAAGACAAAGACCTCCACATCCAACGGGCAGTCGATCTCTCTTAAAACATCCATCATCATCGTGATCTTCTCTTCGGTATCCATCAGAACAAAGATCTTGGATGTCTCATCAGAAACAATGCGACCTGACGGCGACTTGATCTGCTCCAATAGCGGCGAAACATCTTCCACCCGGGCATGCGTCACGCGTACCATCTTGGTCTGCCGTCGCGAGCCAAAGACCTGTCCATAACGCTGCTGATACGCACTGGCGGTCATCACGCGAATGATCCCGTCTTCTTCATGATAAGCCAGATCATTGGCATCTAAAATAATGCGCAGGGCATCGTTGAGTTTGACATCCTTGACATACATGGAGACACTGCCTTTGACATCACGCCCAGCGATGATATTTAAACCGCTTTTTTGAGAGAGAAGTTTCAGCACATCACTGATATCCATCTCCTTAATCTGAAGGTGATCAATGATTGTGCGATCGGCCTCGGCAGCGTGCGGAACCTCTAAAATGACTTCGGAAACCGCTGCCTGCTCATGATCATTGGTGCCCGGCATGGCCTCAGGTAAAAAAGGCGGTTGTTCAATCGTAGAGCGCAATTCTTCGGGAGCCTCCTGATGTTCAGGCAGCGATCCTGGTAATGCCTCAAGCGGCGATGTCCGCGAGGGCAGCTTGTGCGCTGTATCCGTTGCAACCGGCTGATCTTGAGCCCGCACCACGCCTGAGGTCCAGCACAACCCTACAATTAAAAACATAGAAAAACACAATAAACGCTGCCTCATTTTCATGACGAATGATCTCCGATCAATTTAAAATAATAATTCCACTGTGCGGCTTTGTCCTTGCACCACCACTTTGCCCAGCAGAATTTTTTCAAGAATAAAACCGTCCAAGGCATCTCCTTCCGATAAGAAAAAGATTTCTTTCGTTGCCCTGTTCTGCAACACCGCCACAGACTGAGCATCGACAACAATGCCGATGACCTGATATTCTGCGTCTAAATGAACGCGCATCTCGGTGTTCTCCTGTTCACTGCGCGTCTCAGCAGGCCGCAACGGCAGGATGGACGTGCTGTATTTCAAAAACGCCACTTCATACATTTCAAAAGATTCTTTCTCATCATTGTCGGAATTAACCTGCGCGGACACGTCGCGTCCAGCCGATTCCGGCGCGTTGAGCCGGCGGACATCTTTGGTCGGAAAACCCAAAACCGCCGCATCGACTATGCCCAGGCATACGCACGCTACCCATAATCCATAATGCATCACACGACACTTGATTTTCATATCATGGTTGAAAATAAATTCTGGCGGCCCGTAGACAGCACCGCACGTCGGTCTGTTCTGTCCCTGTATGCGAAAAACGGAACTCCTGAATTTGAATTCCGTTGTGATTGATTTCTAATTCATACAATGCCCGCATAACATCCACCAATTTCCCCTCCCATGTCATGCTCAAAGCAATGTCCTTCACGTTCTGATTTTGCCTGACAGGAACGGGTTTGATCTCCACCATCCGCACGTGTTCGCTTGCTAACACATCCTGCGCCAACCGCAACAGATCACTCTGAACATGCTCATCCGTTTCTGTCTGACGATACATGTTCATCATCGATGCCCGAACGGCCTGTACCAAGGCCTGCCGTTGAAATGCATCCTGACGATCCGATAAAATCTTTCCTGCGGATCGCTCGTTCATTTTTAGGTCCCTCCAGGGTATCCAAAACAACCGATGCACTGCATATGAAAGACCATAGAGCAGCGCCAGCATCACCGCAGCCGCAACCAGCGCACGTTGCCGTCTCGAAGAACGCCCTGTCATTGACTCACTCCCTGCGGA
This sequence comes from uncultured Planctomycetales bacterium, assembly GCA_964491705.1. Classification (GTDB taxonomy): domain Bacteria; phylum Omnitrophota; class Gorgyraeia; order Zapsychrales; family JANLHA01; genus JAKLFA01. The sequence continues at coordinate 3,797 of CAZBHY010000067.1, read as the reverse complement.
TACAATATCAATTTAAATTCCGTATAGGTATGGTCAAACCGCCTGCGCTGCGTCGCGTATTGCAACTCGACTGCACGAAAGCTTTCTGATGATGCCAAGGCCTCTTGCAGACGGCCGACATGATGGTCATTGTGCGCAACTCCTTGGAAATCAAAAACCCCACGGCTGTTCATCCCCAATGATTGAACGGAGATGCCATCTGGCAGCAATTGATATAACGTCCCCAACATGCCGATCACCGTTGTCCCAGCGCCGAACCGTTGCACCTGCATCTGAAAAAATTTTTCTTCTGACTGCATCCCTTCAAGTTGAGCGCCTAAGGTATCCGCTTGATGTTCTATCTTCTGAACATATTGCGCCTGGCGATCCAGAATCGCCCATCCCAGCCCGCTGGAAAGAACCACCAGCGCCAAGACTGCAGCACAAAAAGACGCCACATTGCAACGCCATCTGCGCCGGTCCTGAGACAGCCGCGCGCCCACAGGCAAAAGATTGATGTGCTGCGCATCAGAATCTTTCATCAAACATCCTATCAACGGCAGCCAGCCGCAATCCATCTCTTGAACACTCGCCGGCACCTTGGGCATCTGCGCCAGCGCCGCAACAAGATTAAAGCACTCGACTTCCCATGGCCTCCGCAATCGCAACTGATGACTCAAATCATCCCCTGCTGCCCCAACGCCAGACAACCATAATCGTTGGACGGCGCTGCCATCATCACTGTTTTCAAACACCGCGATGCACTGACAGACCGCCTCTGCAACCTCCTCGGCCCTTGCCTCCAAATCGCCATATCCATAAGAAATATGAAACGAAAACACCCCCTGCCGATCCACAAAAAAGAGTGCCTCAGCACTGTGACAATCCCAGGCAATCAGCACAGAACATCCGTCTTGCCAGAAGGCATTGGGCAACAGCAATCGCGCGCAATAATCAATGCCATCCGTATTGACCATGACACTGGATACCATCATGCCGGCGGATTGCGCAGCAGACACATCGTGTTGAATACAATCTTTTAACGCAACAACAACGCCGACTGTGCTACATTGAGAATCCGCGGCACAGATCACCTGATAGTCATAAACAGTCTGATGCGTCTCAACAGGAACCAGTGCTGGGATCTGCAAACGGATCATGCGAAGAATTTCCTGTTGATCAATCGACGGCAGCTGCATCCGCTTAAACACCACCTCTCGCCGAGAAATAACAAGGCGGCACTGGCGGTCATGGATTTTGCAGCGCGCTCGGACATCGCTGATATCGGCAACCAACTGATCTGCGGATGCCCGTTTTTTCTCCGCCCAAACCATTGCCCTGGGCTGTCGGCCGCATAAAATCCTCACGGCATCCTCTGTTATCTGCAAAATAATCATGCGTCTTCCTTAACCTATGGGCGCATTGGATCATCGAACAATCAATGACACCACAGCCAGCCTGTCTGTTTCAATCACAGCATCAAGCACTGTCTTGACCTGTGTGCGTGTATCTTGCCCCGTGACCTGTGCCCGCACTGCCAGAGCCCGTCTGGAGTGCAGCGGGATCAAAACAGAGGCAATGGCCAGACGCGATCCTGTCAATGACGCTGAGCCCAATACAATCTCCGGATCATCTGCGGTTAACCACCTCCCATCACTGCCGCTGCGAAAATGCACGACCCAGCGCACAAAATCATCCGCATCATAATTATTCGTTTTTGTTTTCGGGCCAGCGGCAAACCGCGCCATGGCTAATAAAACCGCCTCAGCGGCTGTATTCAAATTCACCTTCAATGGACCATTGATCGGCCACACGGTCACATACGAATAAATTTTTTGAAATATCTCTTCAGTCATGCCGCGCACCAAGCGCAACTCCTCAACGGTTTCCAATGAATCATTCTTGCATGCATACGCATGATCCAGATTTTGGTAATACTCTTGCTCAGCGCCCAAATCACCAAAAAAAACCGTATCGTCTTCATCCTTCCAATCCATGATGCTGGCCACAATCATCTCGGCCTCTTTCTCATCAACGCCACACACAATCAAAAGTTGAGTTGCGATACCATAATTGTCCTCTGTCAGAGCATTGACATTGATTTTGCCCGTTTCATCTGTTAAACCAAAACGCGTCTCATCCTCTGAAGTGGACACAACAAATGTTGCCGATCCTAAAGACTGGCGCTGAAAAATATCCGCAGCTGTCTGTCCATCCTTTCCTGCAATGCCGCACGCAAAGGCCGTATCCCAACGGGATGACAGATCATCGGACAGATCCCGTCGCACCTGATCGATCACATAAAACAATCCTGCGAACGCTGCATAACGCGACACCACTTTCCCCCGGGCATATCGCGCCATCGCTACGTCTGCAGATACCCAACGCATCATCCCCGCACTCATCAGAGCCAGCAGCACCATTGTCCAAAATGAAAGAATAAAGACAGATCCTCTGTTATTGCTGCGCATAAAGCCTCTCCATACGATGCGCTGGTAACGGTATCATCATTTCCTTAATCACTCGAACCGAAATCCCTGCGCAGCCAGACAGCGTCAAATCAACTCTCACCGCCGACGGACAGTTCTCATTGTTCCAAACACTTGTCCATTGCCGCAGCGCATCACTGCGATGGTCACTGTAAAAAAATTGGAGCTCCCCTTGCCCATGACCAGCAATAATCACGTTCTGCTCAAACCCTTGCTCACCCTGATACACATGCGGAAACCGGCGCGTCTTGCGCACCAAAAAAAATTGTTTTTCCTGCCCTGTGGTTTGACCATTGTCTGCCATTGGCGAAATTTCCGATACAATCATGTCATAACGCACCTCTTTCATCGCGCCCTCCTCTAAAATAACAAACGCGATCTCATTGGCTCTGCCTGAAAAATATCCCTGCGGATGTTCCGGCGTCGTATAGACAATCATCCGATCCATATCACGCGCGATAGAATGCACAGCATCAAACATTTTCCTGTTGAATTTTACGCGCAGCATCATCTGTTGTTCAACCCGCAGCGCCTGTGAAAAAATGTGATACACGCTCACTCCGATCATGCCACACAATGCCGCGCCGATCATCAATTCCACCAAGGTCAATCCCGCTATGTCCCTATCCCTGCGCACGCATCTCATCGCTGCTCATCCTTTTCATTCCGAAGAAAAAACAGATAGATCGTTGCATCAACAGAATACGTCTGATGTCGGCCTGACCAAACGATCGCCACCTGAATTTTTCGCAACCAGTCACTGCCATCCACGGCATCCGATGTGATCTGCCATCCATAATCCGACCAAGGCTCATCGTATGTGCCTGCACCAACGTCTTGTTCATCCCAATAACGGTTGGCCAGCAACCGCGTCAGCTGATTCTCCAAAAGAACCGCGCCTGCCCGATACGCATTGGCCTGCTGATGCGCCTGCATTCCCATCACAAAAACCCGGGCAACGCCAGTCAATCCAACAGACAGAATCACGGCCGATATCAGAACCTCCAACAGCGCCATGCCACGGTAATACGGGCATCGCAACGTCGCAGCGGATGATGATGGAACGCTCATAGTCCTGCACCCAAATTCATTTCGAAAATCGGCATCAGCATCGCCACAACAATCAACCCGATCACCAGACCCAAACTCAAAATCAAACATGGCTCAATCAAGGTGGCAATCAATTTGATGTGATGATCATTTTTTTTCTCATAGAACACGGCCAATCGCAATAACCCGCTGGGCAGGTCGCCGGTCTGCTCGCCGGCAGCCAAGATGCCGACATCCGCCTCCGCAAAAATCTCTGTACGACTGGCTGCACGGTAGACA
>CAZBHY010000066.1:0-7819 GCA_964491705.1 uncultured Planctomycetales bacterium | reverse complement strand
CATGAGCGCGATACGTGATCAAATCGGAAAATTGATCCATATCCCCAATAATCTTTATCATCCCAATCAGGCAAAACTGGCCCACCAGATCATTCACGCGTCATTCCCCGGTAAAGTCTTTTTTTGTAACAGCGGGGCAGAGGCAGCCGAAGCCGCCATCAAATTCTGCCGGGCTTTCGGGCGGGCAACCAATCGCTATGAAATCATCACTATGATCGACTCGTTCCACGGGAGGACCATGGGGGCCTTGGCCGCAACCGGACAAGAAAAATATCAAAAAGATTTTACCCCTCTTCTCCAAGGGTTTAAATATGTTCCGTTTAATGATATCGCCGCGCTCAAACAATCGATCAGCAATCACACCATTGCGGTGATGCTTGAGCTCATTCAAGGAGAGGGCGGTATCAATGTCGCATCACAGGAATATATCCAGGAACTGAGGCAGATCTGCGACCAAAAAAATATTCTGCTTGTTTTTGACGAGGTGCAAACCGGCATTGGACGAACAGGAGAGATGTTCGCCTTCCAACATTACGGTGTCACCCCGGATGTCATGACTCTAGCCAAGGCCTTGGGTGGAGGGCTGCCCATTGGAGCCATGGTGGTCAAAGATCATCTGGCGAGCACCTTTAAACCTGGAATGCATGCCTCCACATTCGCTGGCAGCCCGCTGATCTGCAAGGCATCACTCGGCGTCTTTAAGGCGATTGCCTCACAGCACCTATTGCGCAATACAAAAAAAATGAGTGCCTATGCATTTCAACGCCTCCATGAATTAAAAAAAATCATCCCGTGCATTAAAGACATTCGGGGCATTGGTCTGATGATCGGCATTGAACTGACAGTTCCTGGGGCTGATGTGGTCAAAGAATGTTTCCACCAAGGGCTGCTGATCAATTGTACACATGAAAAAATTTTACGGATCATGCCGGCTCTCACCGTAACAAAAAAACAAATGGATCATGCGCTACGCATCCTTGAATGCGCACTCCGCAAAACAACAGGACAGCCATCATGAAAAGAGACCTGATCAGCCTTCACGATCTTACCAGTGAGGAAATCGTCGAAATCTTATCCCAGGCGACCCGCCTCAAAAAAGATGACTTTCTGCAAACGGATCACCTGCGCGGAAAAACCGTTGGTCTTGTCTTTCAAAAACCATCAAACCGTACGCGTGTGTCATTTGAAGTGGGAGTATACCAGCTGGGAGGTCATTGTATCTACCTGGGACCCGCAGAAATCAATCTCGGCAAACGCGAAACCACAGAAGATGTTGCGAAAACACTGTCACGCTATCTGGATTGCATCGTAGCGCGGACATTTTCACATCAGGATGTCATTGACTTAGGAAAATACGCTACTGTTCCGGTCATCAACGGATTATCCGATCTCTACCATCCATGCCAGGCGTTCGCAGATATTTTAACGGTCCAAGAAAAGTTTGGAAATATTGCCAATAAAACAATCGCCTATATCGGCGACGGGAACAATGTCTGCCACTCATTAATGCTGATGTGCGCTAAACTTGGTATCAATATCCGCATCGCAACCCCAAACGGTTATGCCGTTGATCAAAATATCTTGAAATCCGCCATCGCCTACGCAAAAAAAACAGGTGCCGTTATTGAAACGACCGATGATCCGCATAAGGCGGCTCACAATGCCCATGTTTTATACGCCGATGTCTGGACAAGCATGGGGCAAGAGGAAGAATCAAAACAACGGCTTCACGATTTTCAAGGATATCAGATCAACAAAAAGTTAACGGCCGGTGCTGATCCGGACTATCTTTTCTTACATTGTCTGCCCGCGCACCGGGGAGAAGAAGTCACAACCGACATCATCGATGGACCGCATTCTGCGGTTTTTGATCAAGCAGAAAATCGCATGCATGTCGAAAAGGCAATTTTAATCTTTCTATTCAATCACAGTCAAAACCATCGGAGCGCAGAATGAACAAGGTTGTCTTGGCCTATTCAGGTGGATTGGATACATCATGCATTATTCCTTGGCTGAAGGATCGTCACTACGAAACGATCGCGTTTATCGCGGATGTCGGACAAGGTGATGATTTTACCCAAGTCAAAAAAAAGGCATTGGCGTCAGGGGCATCCAAGGCCATTTGTCTTGATTTAAAAAAAGAATTTATAACCGAATATGTGCTGCCCGCGCTGAAAGCCGGCGCCCTGTACCAAGGGAAATATGTCTTGGCCTGCGCCCTGTCACGGCCGTTAATCGCAAAGCACCAGGTGCTGATCGCAAAAAAAGAACAAGCGATGGGGCTGGTTCACGGCTGTACCGGTAAGGGCAATGATCAGGTCCGATTTGAAACAACATTCCGTTTGATGGCGCCGGAACTCCAAATTATCGCGCCAGTCCGAACATGGGAATTTAAAACACGCGAAGAGGAAATCGCATTTGCCAAATCACGCAACATCCCCGTCAAGGTTACAAAAAAAAGTCCCTACAGCATTGACACCAATGTCTACGGAAAGGCCATTGAATGCGGCATCCTCGAAGATCCATGGGCTGCTCCTCCAGAAGACGTGTTCACCATGACCACTGATCCGTTAAAGGCACCCAACCGCCCCGAAGATATGGAAATCAGCTTCAGCCGCGGCATCCCGGTGAAAATCAACGGTGAGGCTGGGCAACCATTGGCGTTGATTGAAAAACTCAATCAGATTGCCGGACGCCATTCTGTTGGCCGTGTCGACATGATTGAGAACCGTCTCGTTGGTATTAAATCGCGAGAGGTCTATGAAAATCCTGCAGGCACCGTGTTACACACCGCACTCAATGACCTAGAAGCAATGGTCTTAGACAGAGAAACCATGGCCTATAAGATGCGCGCCTCACAAAAATACGCGGAATTAACCTATAACGGCCTGTGGGAAACTCCACTCAAAAAACAACTGGATGAATTTTTCAATAAAATTCATGAACGTACAACGGGAACCGTACGCCTACGATTATACAAAGGCAGTTGTGTGGCAACCGGACGAAAATCACCGTTTTCCCGTTATAAGCAAAAAATGGCTACCTATGGCGCTGGTGATCAATTCAACCAGGCGCTGGCTGAAGGATTTAATGCCTTTTGGGCTATGCCATTTCAAGAATAAAACGTTATTCGGTCTGTTCATCGACCATTGACACGAGACACAAAGGACGAATTATGAACAAACTCTGGGGAGGACGATTCAGTAAAGAGACCAACCAATTGGTTGAACAGCTATCGAATTCCATTCACTTTGATGCAGCGCTGGCGACGTATGATTGTATCGGATCACTGATGCATATTGATGTGCTCAAGAGAGCAAAACTGCTGACCGTGAAAGAACATCAGCAGCTCACCGCCGGGCTGAAACGGATTCTGATGAGCATCCAAGACGCGACATTTAAAATCGACCACCGATTCGAAGATATTCATTCCTACATACAACACCTGTTGGAAAAAGATCCACGCACAAAGACAGCGGCACTCAAGATGCACACATGCCGATCCCGTAATGATCAAGTGTTGTTTGATACCAAACTCTACTGCTTGGCACATTTACTCAAGACCGAAAAATCTCTGATGGCACTGATCGAGGCAATCAATGCCCTCGCGGAAAAAAATGCCGATTTGATTATGCCGGGATTTACACACATGCAACATGCCATGCCCGTCAATGTCAAAGATGTCCTCATGGCCTATGTGGTGATGCTGGAACGCGATGAAGTTCGATTGCTCAATGCCTTCAATGCCATTGAGTTGACCTTGGGTTCCGGAGCGTTAGCTGGTACCATGATCCCGGCCGCCTACTACACCATGCCTGCCAAAGAGGGGACAATCAAATCCGTTACTGCGCCGGACAATACCATCGCAACAGTCTCCGACAGAGATTTTGTTGTTGAGATATTAAACGCCCTGGCCATTATCGGCATGCACCTATCTCGTATGTGCGAAGATATGATTTTATGGGCGAGTGAAGAATTCCATTTTATTTCTATCGATGATGCATTCTGTACCGGTAGTTCGCTGATGCCGCAGAAAAAAAATCCGGATGTTTTTGAATTGATCCGAGGATCAACCGGACGCCTTTACGGCAACCTGATCAATGTTCTGGTCATGCTCAAAGGCCTGCCATTGTCCTATAACCGGGACATGCAGCACGACAAAGAACCCCTGTTCGACTCGTTCAAGACCATTGATGATTCTCTCGCGGTGCTGGCCGCCATGCTGCCAAAGATCACATTTCATCAACAGCGGCTGGCAGAACAGATCGCTGACGAATGTCTGTATGCGACAGACATTGCTGATCACCTGATCAAAAATGGTGTGCCGTTTAAAACTGCGCACACCCTGGTGGGCAACCTGATTCAAATAAAATTAAAAACAAAAATACCGATTGTCGATATGCCGGATGGACAATTGAAAAAAATTCATCCGTCCTTAACACATGCCGTTGTCACCACGTTGATTGACCCAAAACGCTCTGTTGCCTCACGGCGATCAATGAAATCACGACGTTCTGACCAAAGTTAAGGCAACATATGCATTCACCAATGGTCATGCAGAAGGAGAAGAGACGTGCATTTTCAATATAAAAATCATACGCTTTACTGTGAAAATGTCAGCGTTGCCCGTATTATTCAACAGCTACAAACACCCTGTTATATTTACAGCTATCGTGCGTTGATTGAACAATTTCAGCGGATTCAGAAGGCCTTTCAGGCTGTCAACCCGCTGATCTGTTATGCCATGAAGGCCAATGACAACCTGGCCGTAATCAAAACGCTGATTGACCAGGGCGCCGGATGCGATATTGTCTCCGGTGGGGAACTGGCCAAGGCGCTCAAGGCAAAGGCCAATCCCAAGAAAATTGTCTTTGCCTCTGTTGGAAAAACAGACGAGGAGATCACCGCGGCTCTCAAAGCCGGCATTCTTTTTTTTAATGTTGAGTCACTTGCGGAACTCACCACTATTGATCAGTTAGCCAAAACTCTGAAAAAAACAGCACGTGTGGCTTTGCGTATCAATCCTGATATTCACGCCCCAACGCATGACCGTATTGTCACCGGAACATTGGATAAAAAATTCGGCATTGACTTAAACACCGCGCGTTCCATTCTCCAGAACCGGTCACGCTATGCCCATACGGATATCTGCGGCATCCATATGCATATCGGATCACAAATCAAAACCACCGCCCCATATGTCCATGCCGTTAACCGCGTTGCCGCGTTTCTCAAAGAACTGGCCAACGAAAACATCCATCTAACATATTTTAACATGGGCGGAGGCTTTGGCATTTCCTATGATGAACATCATCCAGAGCACATTGAGGAATTCGCCGCCGCGCTGATCCCGATCTTAAAATCAATGAATCTGAAAATTATCATGGAACCTGGTCGTTTTCTCACAGGCAATGCGGGCATCTTTATTACAAAAACGTTATACATCAAAGATAATGGCGTCAAAAAATTTATCATCGTGGATGCAGGGATGAATGATTTTCCGCGTCCATCCCTGTACGATGCGCACCATGAAATCATCCCTGTTAAACAAACTGACCTTGCCCCGGCCGATATCTTTGATATCGTTGGTCCAATTTGTGAGAGCGGCGATTTTTTTGCCAAGGCCCGGCCGATGCCGGCTGTCCAGCGCGGTGATCTGCTGGCCATCAAGAGTGCCGGCGCCTATTGTTATGCCATGGCCAGTAACTATAACATCCGCGGCCGTGCGCCTGAAGTGATGGTCAAAGGCAACGTGTATGCGGTGATTAAAAAACGAGAAACCATCAGAGATCTCATGAGAGGAGAGTCCATCCCGGACTTCTTATGAACCGATGAAAAAACTGTCCTTTACAAAAATGACCGGCGCTGGCAATGACTTCATCATCATCGACGCGCACCCAGGCCTCGCGTACAAACGCCTGGCACAAACCATCTGCGATCGTACCAACGGGCTGGGGGCCGATGGCCTGCTTATTTATCAGACATCCCGTACAGCGGACTATCACATGCGGATCATCAATGCCGACGGATCTGAGGCAGAAATGTGCGGGAATGGTGCACGGTGTATGGCGGCTTATATTCAACAATTCAAAAAACCGTCCCATAAACGCTTCAGCCTACAAACCCTTGCCGGAATCATTATGGCGGAAGCAACACAAGGGACTGCGATGATCCGTTTAAGCGAGCCAACGGATTATCAACCCAATATCTCACTGACGATCAACCAGCATGCACTGCATGCGGATTACATTGATACCGGCGTTCCACATGCAGTCCTTTTTGTCACTGAAATCGAGAATATTGATGTCCAGACCATTGGTCACACGATACGTTTTCACAAAAAATTTCAGCCGCGCGGAACAAATGTCAACTTTGTGGAGCCGATCGGACGCAATACCATCGCCGTTCGGACATATGAACGTGGAGTGGAGGGCGAAACCAAGGCCTGCGGCACAGGCAGTGCAGCCTCGGCCATTGTGACCTTTTTGCAATCGCACCGCAATCTGCTCCAAAAAAACAAGATAACGATGAAGGTCAAAACACGCAACAGCGATATTCTGGAAATCTCATTTGATATAGCCAGCGGCCATCCGACCAATGTTTGGCTCAAAGGCCCAGCGACATTGGTCGCGCAAGGAACATATTTTATTGACAACGCATAGATATCCGTGTTAAAAATTTAACCACATACGTCTCGACATTAACAAAGGAACGGCTCATGTTTAAAGGAACAACCGTCGCAATCGTGACACCTTTTAAAAATAACGGAGTGGATGAACCCACGCTTCGCAAACTTGTCGAATTCCAGATCGTCAACGGAATCGATGCCATTTTACCATGCGGTACAACCGGTGAATCTCCAACCTTATCGCATGATGAGCATGACCACGTGATTGAAGTTTGTATCAATGCAGCCAAAGGCCGTGTTCCCATCCTTGCGGGAACAGGATCCAACTCAACCGCCGAGGCCATCCGGCTGACCAAAAAGGCAGAGCAGGCCGGGGCGAATGGCGCACTGATTGTCACGCCGTATTACAATAAACCGACCCAAGAAGGCCTGTACCAGCATTTTAAAGCGATTGCGCAATCAGTACGCATACCGATCATTCTCTATAATATCCCGGGCAGAACATCGCGGAATATCGAACCTGCAACCATGGCACGTCTGGCCAAAGACTGCAGCAATATTATTGGTGTCAAGGAAGCCGCCGGATCACTCGAGCAAATGCAGGCGATCAAGGCCCAGTGTCCGCGAAATTTCCTTCTCTTATCGGGTGATGACGCCCTGACTCTGCCATTATTAAGCATCGGAGGGCATGGCATTATATCTGTTGTGGCCAATCTGATCCCCAAAGATGTTCAAGCGATGATCAACGCATTTAACACAGGCGATCTCCAAGGGGCACAGGTGATCCATTATAAAATGCTTCCCCTGATTCAAGCGATGTTCATTGAGACGAATCCCGCCCCTGTGAAAGAAGCGATGGAACTGTTGGGGATGTGTTCTGGGGAATTGCGCCTGCCCATGTGCCGGCTGACGGATGCGAATAGACAAAAGGTCAAAGATGCATTAAAGAATTATCATCTGCTCTCATAAAAAGGAAAAGTTATGATCAAACTCGCGATAACCGGATGCCAAGGCCGAATTGGACAACGCCTCGTTATTTTTGCCATTGGGGATAAAGATTTTGACCTTCATGCTCTTTTGGAACGCCCAGACCATCCCAATGCCGCTGAAACCATGAACGGCATTCCCATCAGTACGTCCCATCAATCGCTCATCGGCACCGATGTCCTGATTGATTTTACAACACCCGTC
>CAZBHY010000065.1:0-7892 GCA_964491705.1 uncultured Planctomycetales bacterium | reverse complement strand
AATCGATGATCAAAACAACATTGTGGTCCTGGCTAAGCTGTTCGATCAGGTGACTATTGAGCTGCGACAACAACCGGGACTTAGATCGTCCGCTGTGCTCAACACCCAATTCCTCAAGGATCGTCAATAACAGGTCCCGGGCCCCCAGGTGCGTATTGGTGATCAGGGCAAATTGCGTATCCGCACCCAATTGACTGAGCAAGGTGCGGCAAATGGTTGTCTTGCCCGAGCCGATGTCGCCGGTAATCACCACAAACCCTTTGCGTTCCCGCACCGTATAGAGCAGCGAGCTCAACGCCTCGGCGTGTTTGGCACTGCTGAAAAAAAAGCGCGGATTGGGTGTCATATTAAATGGCGCTTCTTTAAATCCGTAAAAACTGTTATACATGTGTTGTCCTTGGTCTCCGTCGCGCATGACCGATCGCGCGTGCGGTTATTTCCAAATATTTGTTACAGTCACCACCAGCAACACGATGGTCGCGCAGATCAAGATCACGGCCGCGTAAATCCAGTGACGGCGATGCCGTTCCTTCTGAAGTTCTTCCTCGGAGGTGATCTTGGAGATCGCACCTAATAGCGGAGCCCCTAAAAACTCTTTGGCGTCCTGCACGTCGATAAATGACTTATCAAAAAATTCGATCGCAAAGATCAGGCCAACACCGACGGCCAGCCCAAGAACCAGGCCCACCAGCGCAATCAACGCGCGGTTGGGTTTAAACGGCGCCAACGGAACGCGCGGCGGATCCAGGATCGTGTATTTGGTGCCCTCTTTGGATTCCTGCAGACGCTGTGTGATCTTGGCGGTTTCCAGACGTTCGAGCAAGACATTATAGATCTCTTCGTTGACCTTGGCGTCGCGCGCCACCACCGTGCCCAGTTTGTCCAGCAGCATCAGTTTGTACAGCCCATCCTGATCACTGGCCGGTGTTCCGCCGGCGCCGATGGTGTTAAGGGCCTCCTGGATACTGGAAATCAGCGGCTGCGTGGATTCTGTTTTGATGCGGGCGGCATCGGTATATTCCAAATTTTCTTTTTTCAGCTCCTCTTTCTTGCGGTCAATGCGCTCGCGCAGCTGGCGGACCATGGGATGGCGCTCGGTGGAATCCACCAACAGCTCGTCCAGCTGATCCTGCATATCAGCGATCTCCGCGGATTTGATCTTTCCCTTATAAACCTTGAGCTGTTCATCAATGAAGGTGATCGCGTCAGAGGTCTCACGTGACTGGATTTCTTTGTTACGGTCGATAAAAATGTCGGTGATATTCTGGACCACGGCCTGGGTGGTTTTCGGCTCATCCCCGACGTATGACAAGTGCAGGATGTTTGTGCCGCGCATCTTGATCTGAATGCGCCGGCGAATGCCGAGGATCAGGTCTTCATATTCTTTTTGATCGCGGATGCCGGCGTCCAGCCCGATGCGCTTGACCAGTTCGACCATGCTGTACCAGCCCAGCATGGATTCGCTGATATTGCTCATGCGGTCCTGGACCGTGGTCGAGACCGCGAGTTTATCAAATAAAGGGTTATCCGTCTTGCCCTCTTCGATGAGGATCACCGTCGAGGAATTGTACTGCGGAGGCATCAGCAGACCTGTGCAGACCCCGCCGGTCAGACCGAGAATCACACCGATGATCACAATCAGGCGATGACGAAAAAACATTTTCAGGTAGACGGAAAATGAAAAATTTTCTGAACTCAAATCGGACATATCGTTTCCTTTGTTGGTCATTGACCGTTGATCAGACATCCTGCCCACGGATCACACTGTTCACCGCTGGGCGATCCTTGATTTCCTGTCGCGCGTTGCTGTTTGTGCGTTACGGCGCAGCATGGATTGCCGCCAGCGCATCTTGCGCTCATCTCAAACCGCGCATTATTTGTATCACGCCGCGCGATTTTCTTATCGCTGTGCGCTGCAATTTTTCCTCATTGCGCTGCGATTTTTTCTCTTACGGCGCGTTGCGACTTTTTTTCTCACTGCGTGTTGCTTAAGACTCCTGCGAATCGCTCGCGTTATATTGCCCAACCCTCACGGCGCGCTGCAACTTTCCCGCACTCATTTTTTCTGACGGTGCCGCGCTTATTGCGCTTTGTTTTATGCCACGCGCGACGATTTTTTTCACGCCGCGCTGCGATTTTTCCCTTGCTCTTTTTCCACAGCGCCCACGGGGCGATGCATTAATACGGTTGCGTGCCTCCCAACGTCTCGGCACCAACGCGCACGCCAGCGGCCTGACCAACAGGTGCGGCCACTGGGGAAATCGCCCGCATCACGCGCGTCAAGAATGTCGGCGGAATATAAAGCATATCGCCGGGTTCCATCACCGCGTTCTGCCGCAAATCCCCTTCGTATAATAGGGCATAGACATTGATCAGCTTGCGCCGGGGATGGCCATCGTCCGACGGACGGATCAACCGGCTTTTTTTGGTCACACCGCTCAACCGCGGCAGGCCGGCCTGCATCAGGGCCTCACGCACTGTGATCGTGTCGCCGCGCATATAAATTTTTCCGGGATTAAATACCTCCCCGACGATGTAAACAATTTTGCTGTTGTATTGCGTAATCTTGACGGTGACCTCCGGAGACACAATATACTCCGACAACGCGAGGGCAATGGCCTCCGCCGCCTCCTCTTTGCTGAGACCGTTGAGCAAGACATCGCCGACAAATCCGTACTGGATCTTTCCTTCATTATTGATCGGATATTCGCCGCTGACCTCGGGATGGCGCATGACCATGACTTCAATGACGTCGTTGGGGCCCAGCGTGTATTTCCGGTCGGTGCTGTCCGGAAGGGCAACGCCCAACGGAGGCTCGACCATTTTCATGATCTCCTCGGTCGACGAGGCCTGCACCAAATCCTTTTCCGCCGTGGTCGTAACCGGCCCGGAGCTCTGTGTCCAATCCGCAAAATTCTGCGCCCAGGCCGACGCGGCCGGAATCATCACGGCCATCGCCAACACGCACACCCTCCTCTGCCAGCGCTGTGACCCATTATTTTTTAGACCGCCTGCATTAAAATGGCACGGTGTGGCACCGTTCTCAACACACGTCTCTGCGCGATTCTCAACGCTGCGCGCGCGCGTGTCGCACAGTGGCACATTATTTCCTGTGCCATTGGCATTCACGCAACCGCCATCGCTACGTCGAGGTAACTGTAAATTTTTTAGAAAACGCTGCATCGTTATCTCCTCTGGTTCAACGCCTGTGATCAACAACCCGGCGAATGTTTCCTCTGACTCATTGCACATCATTTATTGTATTCCACACGAATGTGTGGGTTAAATCTCAACCAGCGTCTGGCCTAAATCTCGACCAGTGTCTGGACTAAATCTCAACCAGTGTCTCGTGAAACCTTTTAATTTGTGAAACGTCGTCACGGCTGTAAACACGCCAGCCGCGCCAGTCGCGTTTCGGCTTGCTAATTTTCCCGTTTTTCTCCCAGCGGGCCAAAGTCTTTGGCGTCACACCAATTTCCTCAGCCACCTCTGTAATTGTCAGTCGCTCCTGCACCATTCCCCCACACCTCCCAAAATTTTCCAGTCCTGTCAAAGTCCGCAAGGTCAGCCAACACGTGCCGACACAGCGAAAACCTTGAAACGTTTAACAGTTCAAACAGATTTCTCTTTAAAGAAGCAATTTACGTGCCACTGCACTTTTTAATCTTGCAGGCCAACAACTTAGGCATTTCTCAAAAAAAAGCCGGAAATTTTGCGATTTTAAAAATGCCGTGTTGACCTAACCGTTGCCGTTCTGAACAAGTGTTTATTTGATTAAACACCTCTGTCCTAGTTTTTCCCGGACAAATCAACAAAAATTCTAGCACAACCCGAAAAAATTGCAAACAAAAGCCAGCGCTGACCAAAACACTGAGTAGAATATTTAGAGAAGGACAGGTAAGTCCAACGTGGTGGGTAATTCACTCAAGCGGGCAGGCCAAACCAGTCAGTAATTCACTCAAGTGGACAAGCCAACTCGCCGAACAGTTCGCCCAACCAACCGATTTTCCTCACTGCCAAACTAGCAATTCACGCAGGCCAACTCGGTCAGCAATTCACTCAAGCGGGCAGGCAAACTCGCTGAACAACCGCAGACAAACTAGCCCTGCTAATTAAGGAAAGAACCACGCGAACAATTTAAAAAAAACAGGCCTGCAAAATCGCCGAACAGTTCGCCCAACCAACCGATTTTCCTCACTGCCAAACTAGCAATTCACGCAGGCCAACTCGGTCAGCAATTCACTCAAGCGGGCAGGCCAAACCGGTCAACAATTCACTCAAATGGGTCCGCAACCCGCTGAACTCTTCGCGCAGGCCAGACGATTTACCTCAGTGCAAAACTACCAACTCACACAGGAGGCGCTTTACCTCACGACCAATTCGCGCAGACCAGGCGGATCCAGCCTGCCCGCCGATTAAAAAAAACGGGCCAGCCAACCCGCCGAACAATCGCAGAAGAACTGGCCCTGCAATTAGGGAAAGAACCACGCGAACAATTTGAGAAAAGCAGACAAGCCGACACAGCGAATAATTTAGAAAAGCCCTGCCTTGCCCGCGTGTTTAACCTTAAAATACAGCCTAAAAACACTGCAATCGCACTCCCCAACTTTATTTTCCCCTGGCATTGTTAAAGTGTTTTTCAATGTGGTATACTTTTTGCATGTTGGCCGCGCAATTAACGGCACGCAAAACACAGACAGAACACACACAACGCGCAGCACCCAATGCCGTGCGCAAACACTCACGGCCGCGCTAAACAATACCAAAGTGATTGTCTGATAATGAAACTTTCACAGCACCAAACACAAGTTCAAAAGCAGGTCATGGCTCCGGTGATGCAGCAGTCTATTGAGGTCCTGATGCTGCCTATTACCGACCTTGAACAGGCCATTGACCAGCAGCTGGAAGACAACCCGATGCTGGAGATCGACGAATCTGAACTCACCCGCCAGCGCAACGATGCCGCGCCTGACTCCAGGGACACCAGCGCACAAGACATTTCCCAGTTGTTCAACCAGACCATCCGCGATGAACTGGAAAATCTGCTCAATGCGCCCGTCCATCCGTTTTTGGCCAATCATTTCGATGATGACGCCCATGACAGCATGCCTATCCCGTCGCACGAATCCCTGGAATCCAAGCTTCTGCGTCAGGCCTACATTGATCTGGATGAACCACTCAAAATCCGCATCGCGGAGATGATCATCGGCCAGCTTAATGAAGACGGCTACCTGACCACCTCCTGCGCCGAGATCGCCCAGGCCTTGGGTCTCAACACCACCCAAACTGTGGAAGACGTGCTGTCGCTGATCCAGACCTACGAACCAATCGGCATCGCGGCCCGTGATCTCAAAGAATGCCTGCGCCTTCAGGCCGACGCGATCTTCAGCAGCCGCTGTGCCCTGGCGATCACCATCATCAATGATTACCTGGACCATCTCGGCCGCAAGCGCTACGATCTGATTGCCCGGGAAATGAAGATCCCTATCGCTGAGGTCAAACGCTACGCCCAGATGATCGCCGAGCTCGACCCGCGTCCAGCGCGGAATTTCCGTCCCTTGACCGAATCATATTATATCCGCCCGGATATTTTTATTTATGAAGACCCGAACTGCCCCGGAGAATGGGCGATTGATGTTCAAAGCAAAGGCATCCCGCCGCTGCGCATCAATCCGATCTACCGGAAACTGTTACGAAAAAAAGACCTGTCACCCGAAGAGAAACAATTTTTGCGCGACAAACTGCAACACGCCACGGCCTTTATCAAGAGCATTCAGCAGCGCAACAGCACGATCAGTGAGATCGGCCGCTATATCCTGGAGCATCAAAAAGACTTTTTCGAGCACGGCCACGCTGCCCTCAAGCCCATGAGCCTCAATGACATTGCCCTGGCCATTGACCGCAACGAGTCCACCATCTCCCGGGCGATCAATCAGAAATATATCGATACCCCGCAGGGCATTTTCCCGCTGAAATATTTTTTCTCGCAGAGCGTGGGCAATGATGTGTACGGCCATGGTGGAACATCCAACCGGTCAGTCAAAGAAGAGATCAAGGAAATGGTCGACGATGAAGACAAACAGCACCCGCTATCCGATCATGAGATCCAGCAACTCTTGGCGCAAAAAGGCATGACCGTGGCCCGCCGCACCATCGGCAAATACCGCCAGCAGCTCAGCATCCTGCCCAGTCATTTACGAAAAAGGTGACGGACACCTTTTTCGCCTATGGCGCACGAATAAATTATTGACAGACGCAAAGATTGTCATAAAATAAAATCGTTCCATTTAACGGACAAAAGCCCCCTCTCAAATTTTATTTCCCCAATAATATACGGAGCGTTTTATGCCAAGACAGGAGCGCATTGTTCTTGCGGGGGAACTTCATCATGTCACGCAGAGGGGAAATTTTCGAAAAGACGTCTTTATCGATGATCAGGACAGGGCCGTTTATCTGAAATATGTTGACGAAAACGCGAAGGAATATGGCCTGTGGATTTACGCCTTTTGTCTGATGGATAATCATGTCCATTTTGTGGTCAAGCCGATCAATGCACACGCCCTTGCAAAAACTTTTCGCGTCACCCATCAAAAATATTCTTCGTATTTCAATAAACGGTTGAAAGAATTCGGCCATCGATGGCAAGCACGATATTACTCATGTGTTGTTTTAGGCGATCATAGATCAAAAATTTTCCGATACGTTGAGCGGAATCCTGTGAGGGCAGGCATGGTGAAAACGCCGTGGGATTATCCGTGGTCCAGCGCGAGACACCATTTGGGCAAAAATTATCAGATCATCACTTTGGCTGATGTGAAAGAATATGTTGATGTCCCGTCCTGGAAAAATTATCTGATGAAGGAAGAAGAGGAAGAAGAATTAAAAGCGTTAAGGCTCAGTACGTCGCAGGGGAGAATTTACGGGCCGGTGGAAGACATTCAGGATATTCAAAAAAATTTAAGCCAGAAATTATTGCCGCGGCCGCTGGGAAGGCCCAAAGGCCCATAAAAACACATTTATTTTTTAGCTACTAGCGGCTAGCTGCTAGTCGCTGACAAGGTGTCCGTCACCTTTATTCACCTTTACAATCCGTTCCTGCAGGACAAGAGATGGGGTTATCGTAACAGCAGTATGGTTTCGGAATCAAAACTGCGCACATATTGATGGGACATGATTGGTTTTCATCACAACACTGTAGAAAATATGGCCCTCCCTGAAAAAAACAACCTGTAATATTTATACAAAAGCATGTTGTCGTGGGCCCTTCTCCACAAAACGGAGTTTGCGCGCATTGTTCACAGTGGTATGGGTCATCATTTGGGCAATCGGGAGAATTAATACAATTGGTCGTACCTTCTGTAGACCCACTTTTACAATATTTGCCATTAACGTTGCGATACCACCACCATTTTTCACCTAAATGAGACCGATAGTTTGCACATGTAGTTCCGCAACCCTCTGGAACATAAGGCACCCACGCCTGAGTTCCTCCCGAAGTCCTGGATCCTACTAAAACACAGTCGGTCCCATTCCATTGATATCCACACGCGCAATGACCACATTGATTAAGATTAATAAGGCTGTTCCCTGAAGCACACTTGGTTTCGCATTTATACGGTTGTGCCTCAGTATTATTGCAGCTATCGACCACCTGAACCGCCCTGTCTGCTGTCAATCCGCTATCATCATTCAAACATTTATTATAACGAGAATCTAAGCTGCCCCATCCGATACACTGATAAGCAGCAGCACAACTTGTTCCATCCCACTCGTAATCCGATTTGCAAATATACCGACATTCCGTTGTGCTGGCTGTCGTATTATAAGTGTACGTCGTTGACGGCGACCACGCGGAACCGTTCCATGTCTGCGTTATCGAAGTTGCCGTATTA
>CAZBHY010000064.1:875-7946 GCA_964491705.1 uncultured Planctomycetales bacterium | reverse complement strand
AAAGCAATAGCGACGCATATAACATTGTTCAGATGGATCCCTCCGGCGTGCAGATAAAACGGTTACTTGGCAATCTGAAACGGGCCGGTCGGATTGATTATATCAACGCTCACGGGAGCGGTACGCTGGCCAATGACGCCATAGAAGCAGAAGCGATCGAAGAGGTTTTTGGCTCAAAAGAGCATCAGCCATTTATCAATTCAACCAAGGGAATCCTCGGGCATACTTTGGGTGCGAGCGGAGCGTTGGAAACGGCGGTCACCGCTTTATCGATCAAAGAGTCTAAATTGCACGGCAATCGCGTGCCTGATCCAAGGGAGAATCTCAATTTAACTGAGAACTCGACGGAAGCGGATATCAATATCGCGATCTCCACATCCTATGGTTTTGGAGGACATAACGCGGGAATTGCCCTGAAGAAATGCGGTCGAAATGGATAAGGTTATTATTACAGGCGCGAATGGTTTTATCGGCAGTCACATCGTAAGGTGTTTTTGTAATAACGGGATCGCGGTGAGCTGTCTGGTGCGCAAAAAAAGCGATCTTGGTTTTATTAAGGGCTTTGACGTTGCGCTCAAACATGGGGATATTTGTGATAAAGATTCATTGATCGCGGCTTTTAAAGGCCATGACTTTGTTATTCATAATGCCGCGTATGTCAAAGACTGGGGTGATTACGAAACTTTTTATCAGACCAATGTCGAAGGCACAATTAATGTCCTTAACGCGTGTGTCGCGAACGGAATTAAGGACGTGATCATTACAGGGACGAATTCAATCTATGGAGAAGAAAACTCATTAACCATAAAAGATGAGGGTTCGCCGTATAATTCACATTACCGATATTTTTTGGATGGGATGTTTCCATGCAAAATGAATTATTATCGGGACACGAAACGGATCGCTGTTGAGAAAGCGATGGATTTCGCCAAGCGTGAAGGAATAAATTTAACCGTATTGGATCCGGTTTGGGTTTATGGCGAGAATGGCAAGGATACGTTCTTTCTGGAATATATTAAATCTGCGAAACAAGGGATTCCGGTGTCTCCGGGATCAAAAAGAAACAGATTTCATGTGGTTTACGCGGGAGATGTCGCGGAGGCGTATTATCTGGCTTTTCGCAAGCGGCTTAAGGGCGTCCAGCATTTTATTATAGGAAATCACGAGCGCGAACGCATGGATGATATTCTCTCTGTATTTTGTGAATACGCGCAAGTTAAGAAGCCGGTACTTTTGCCCAAGTGGGTTGTGTATCCGATAGGATTCTTGTTAGAGGCTCCTTACACATTATTTAATGCCCGGCAAGCACCGCTTTTGACCAGAGCGAGAGTGAATATGTTTTACGATAATATTGAATATTCGACCAAACGGGCCGAGCAGGTTTTGGGATTCAGAGCCAAACATGCGCTGAGCGATGGAGTTCGGGAAACAGTCGCTTGGTTCAAAGAACAGGACTTATTAAAATGATCAAGCCGCAAAATGTGATGGGTATACGAAAGACAGTTTTTTCAACACGGATGAAGCTATTTCTTTTGTTTTATTATTTGCCGGAGGTTTTCAAAGGCAAGATCACCATCCGCAGGTACATTCTGTTTTTGAAGAGGCTTTTGTATTTCCTTTCCAAGATTTACCATAACAAGTTTGTCAAGATCGGCGATGCCGTGCGCTTAGGGCTTTACATTCCTCGTTTTCCGTCGAAGGCCTTCTTTACCGCGTGCCGCAAGTTTATGGTTTTTGACGCGAAGCTACCCTGCACGACGGTTTTGGTCTCTGTAACATCAGCCTGTCGGTTTAAGTGCGAGCATTGTTATCAAAAAAATGATTTAGGCAAAGACATTGATATTGACTTAACCATTTCAGCGGCCAAGCAATTGAAGGATTTGGGGATCAGTTTCTTTAATATCGAAGGCGGTGAGCCTTTTCTGGTCTATGAGCGATTGAAGAAATTATGCGCGGCTATCGGGAAAGACGCGGAGATTTGGGTTAATTCTACCGGCGATGGAATGACAATTGAGCGTTTGCGGGAATTGAAGGCTTTGGGGCTTACGGCTGTTATGTTCTCATTGCACACTTATGAACCTCAGAAGCTTAACGCCTTTATGAAATCGGATAAGGCATGGGATTTGTTAACTGAAGGCATTCGTTTATGCCACGATGCTGATATTCCGGTGACTTTTAATTCCTGCCTTTTGCGCGACGATTTTTACAATGGTAATTTTCAGCGCGTAATGGACAAGGCCAAAGAATTCAATGGTTGTTTGATACAAATTATAAAACCAAAGCCTTCGGGCGGATGGCTTGAATCAGGAACGGAAAGATTCAGTGAAGCAGACATTGTTAAGGTAAAGGAGTTAGTGCACCTGTATAATAACGATAAGCGATATAAGACGTATCCTTCAATTTCGGCACAGATCATTGAAGAGGATCCTTCTGTATTTGGGTGTACGGCTGGCGGGACAGATCGTTTTTATATCAACGCGAAAGGCGATGTCCAGCCGTGTGAGTTTTTGAATATTTCATTTGGAAATATCGCTCAAGAAGACTTCGGTAAGATTTACAGCAGGATGAGGAGCTTTTTTGAAGGGCCCGGCAACTGTTGGCTGTGCGAGAAGTATTCTTCGGAAATCTTGAAGGCAGTAAAAGAAAATGGTTTGAAGACTCTGCCTTTGAATGAGGAGTTGTCGAAAAAGATTTACTTGAATTGGGATCGCGGCAAGTTAACAGAAATATATCAGCGGATCGAAAAAGAATTAAAATAAATCAAGCTGTCTTAATCGAAAGGAGGACGTGATGGAAGTGCCAAAATGGATTAAGCCGTTTTTTGTGGTGTCAGGTTTGTATGATGGCGTTCTGGGGCTTTTGTTCTTGGTTATCCCGTATCAGCTTTTCAGCATGACCAATATAGCCCCGCCCAATCATATTGGGTATATTCAGTTTCCGGCCCTGTTACTGGCGATCTTCGGGATTATGTTCCTGAATATCGCCAGAGATCCCGTTGCCAATCGCAATTTGATTCTCTATGGGATTTTGTTAAAAATCTCGTATTGCGGCGTGGTCTTCTTAAACTTGATGCAAAGCAACATTCCCATGATGTGGGTGGTCTTCGCCTTTTTTGACCTCGCGTTCTTGGTGTTGTTTATTGTCGCAAGAAAGGCGATCGCTCAGAAATAGGTTTAACCCCGCTCGAATAACAGGCATTTAAAGCGCGCTTCCCCGCATAGACAGGTGTTCTAACCCCATTGGGGAGGTAATAAAGACTGGCGATTCCGGTCAGGTGGTTCCAACTAAAGGGCGTTCCAAGGCGGGAATGGCGATATTTGTCGGTAAGAACTCGCGCAGGGCGAAGATCGTTTCGATTTCCTGTAGTATTTGTTTCAAAGTGTAACGGTCGGGGGCTACCAGTATAATAGGGTCGAAAAAGACTCTCAGAGAGTCGCGAATCCCCGACGGGAAAAATCCTTTCGGGGATTTTTTATGTC
This sequence comes from uncultured Planctomycetales bacterium, assembly GCA_964491705.1. Taxonomy (GTDB): domain Bacteria; phylum Omnitrophota; class Gorgyraeia; order Zapsychrales; family JANLHA01; genus JAKLFA01. The sequence goes on along the minus strand of CAZBHY010000064.1, from coordinate 4,467 downwards.
TTGACGTGTCAAAGGGTTACGCGATATCTCTCGACGGAGAATGGCATAATTGGTTTAAATGTTGGCTTGCCAAAATGAATAATACCGACGGAGAGGAGGAATTATCCTCTATTTCCGAAAATTCTCTCTAAATCGCCTCTTAGTAAATGCCGCCTAGTAAATGCGAAATCCGCGCAAATTTGCCATAGTTTGATTTTGCCGATGTCGGCAGAATTTGATTAACTAGCAATTTGACTATTTAGCAACAAAATTCTCTAGTAAATATGGGTTTTAAAGAATTTCTGCATTTTGATATAAAATCATTGATTTTATGTAACATTTATGTTACATTTGTAACATAGAAGTTACAAAGGAGTGTGTATGAAGTTCCATGATTCGTTTTTTCAATTGATTGATACCGATGCGAAACTCAAGGTTGTCCGGTTTTTGCTTAACCATGAGTCTGCCCTGCCTGACCGGCAGGCAGGCATGAGTGAGAGGGAGATTTCGTCTTTGGTGGGAATTTCGCACATGACGGTTAACCGCGTGCTGCGGGATCTGGAACAGTGGAATTTTGTCTCTTATGAAAGGGTAGGGCGGGCCCATGTCTGGAAAGTCAATCCTCAGAGCTACGCCTATGGTGTGCTGAATACCGTCAAAATGGCTGTTGACACTTTGCCGCAGCCGGTTGAAGCCTTAAAAACTGCTATTTTAAGCAGTCTGCCTAAGAAAAACCTGATTAAAGTCATTTTGTTCGGATCTGTTTCCAAAAATGATGAAAAAACAGACAGCGATATCGACCTCTTTGTTTTGACACAAAATAAGGAAAGCTTAAAGTCTCTGGAGGAAGCGCTTGAAAGGCTGTCTATTATATGTCTAGAAAAGTTTGGTAACAGACTGGCCGCATATGTTCTAACGGAAAAACAGCTTCAGCAGAAGAAGGACCTGAAGCTTTTGGAGGAGATCGAAAAAGGAATACAACTGTTCCCCTAGGAGGATGATATTATGATCGCAAAGCCGAAAACACGAGATGTCCAGCGCGCAGCGTATACGAATTTTGTGCAGAAAGCACAAGAGTGTTTCAATGCATCGCAGAAAGCCTTGCAAGGACAACAGTGGAATGCTACTGCTATTAACGCGATACATTGCACGATATCCGCCTGTGACGCCATGTGTGTTTATTTTCTGGGAAAAAGAAGCGCTGGTGAAGACCATAATCAGGCGGTTGTCCTGTTTAAAACGATTAAAAACACCGAAGAATTCACGACAAACGCCAACCGTATCGTCAGGATTTTGCGGATGAAAAATATGGCGGAGTATGAGGAGCGCCTTGTTTATAAAAATGAGGCAGAGAAGATGTTTAAAGATTGTGAGCGGTTTTTGGAATTCGTGAAGAGTAAGACTGCCTGAAAACGCATAAAAACAGTTTGGTATGGTTTAAGGGTATCAACTGAAATGGATCGTGCTAGTCGATAACGGACTCTCTGAATTCGCTATTTCGCTGATAGAAGTTTTTAGTCGTGGATCATGGTTGAAATTTTTAGTATTAATCAAAGTCGGCAAAAAACAGCATAATTTTAATATTTTTTCGATAGTTTTTGCCTAAAAGGGCTATCAGTTCAAATCCGGTTGGGGCTACCAGTATAATAGGGTCGAAAAAGACTCTCAGAATAAAAAGAATCCCTGATCGCTACGTGCGGTCAGGGATTTTTTATGTGTTGACGTGTCAAAAGGTTAGGGCATGGTTAGGATGATGTCTTGTAGTTTCGGCGCTGGATGATTACATTTTAAAAAGCCGATAGTCTTTCCGGCGGCCAAATTAGGTCTGATAGTGGCCATTTCTATCAAAAGTGGCATTTAGTAAATGGCCCCTAGTAAATGATAATAAATCAAAATAGCCGCATTCGGAGTTTTGGCAAAAGAGCCAAAAAGCCATTTACTAGGATTTGGCCTAGATTGGGCGGCCACTCTCTAGTAAATGTTCGTGAGTTTTTTCCATTGGGCAATTTGGATCTGGGGGTCGGATTCTTTAAATAGCGGGCGGAGCTTGTATTCGGGGATATGACGGAAATTTTCTTCTTCGCCCAGGATGATCTCTTCCTGGATTTGAGGGCAGAGGCTCAGAAATGCCATGATCTGATGCAGCCGGGAAGGGGAAACCCCGGTCCATGTTGAGACCTCTTTGATATCTTCAGCCTTGTCAGAATCTAAGATTTGTTTGATCTGATGAGCCAGAAGCAGGAGTTGTTTTAGAGTCGGAAAACCTAAATATTCAGACTTAGGAACAGATTCTTCAGGCGAGGGCATTCTTAGATATGTTTGCGTTCCATCAGTAGAATGAACTGTCAGGCGATTCCATTCCCGTTCAACATCAATCTGCTTGATGCGCTCCAGGATCTTTTCACGCTGATCCGAAAACAACATTTGATCCCATCCGGCAATATTAAGAGAATCAATGACAGGATTTTCAATCAAACGAGCCGCGATCATTCGGGTTTTGCAAGAAGAATAGCCAAGTTTAAGAGCGTTTTGGCAAACATAATATTTATAACGGCGGGGACCTTTTTTGGCATAAGTGTAGATCATTTTTTTGCGGCAGGGATGACAGTAAAGGATGGTTGATAAAATGCCCGGATGCCTTTTTCGTTTGGATGTTCCCGGCGGGCGATAGTTTTTCTGCATAATCGCTTGTGCTTCGTTGAATATTTCTTCAGAAAGAAGGGCGTCGTGCTCTCCTTCATAGATCTTGCCTTTATGTTTTACCTTTCCAATATAGGTGACATTGTGGATCACCCAATTGATACTGGTCTTTTTAAATAAAACACCGCCTCGCCTGTTGCCGTCCGGATTATGCAGTTTGGTGCGATAGCCTTGCGCGTTAACGAGCTCAACTACTTCTATCAATGATTTTTTTCTGATGTAAAGATCGAAGATGTGGCGCACTCATTCAGCTTCTTTTTCGTTGATGATCAGCTTATGCCTTTCTTGATCGACATCATAGCCAAGAGGAGGGCATCCTCCCATATGCTTACCTTTCCGCCGGGAAGCGCCGATTTTATCCGTAATGCGCTCGCTGATGAGCTCGCGCTCGAATTGCGCGAAAGAAAGAAGGATGTTGAGTGTCAAGCGGCCCATGGATGAATCGGTGTTGAAATGCTGGGTGACAGAAACAAAGGTGACATCGTTTTCATCGAAGAGAGTGAGCAGTCGTGAAAAATCTATTAGTGCGCGGCTTAAGCGATCCACTTTGTAAACGACAACACAATCGAGCTTTTTTTCTTTGATATCCGCGATCAATTGTTTTAACGCGGGTCGGTCCATGTTGGCCCCGGTGAAACCGTAATCATTATATTGGGTTTCCAGGGTAATCCATCCGCGCTGTTTTTGGCTGGCGATGTAGCTTTCAGCGGATTCGCGCTGGGCATCAAGGCTGGTGAAATCCTGCTCTTTGCCTTCATCCGTACTTTTGCGCGTGTAGATGGCACAGCGGATGATTTTGTTTTCAGTGGTTTCGTTTGTCATGGTCCAGTCCAAAGAAAATATAGCCGCTCCACTGCAATCCCGTGATTTTTTTGGAAATTGCCGTTAGCGATTTGTAACGTTTCTGTTCATA